>JASKZU010000262.1 GCA_030147455.1 Planococcus sp. (in: firmicutes)
CCCGCATCCCGGATTTTGAGCAATACCGAAACGAGGAACCTTCCAAGGTGATAGAAGAAGGAGCTCCTGATATCAACAAAGCGGGTGTCACGGAAATCACCTATAGCCAAACGCCGATTTGGGCTTACCAGCAGCTGCTCGGATACTTGGATGTCGTCCGTTCGAGATTAGGCAGCGTCCATTGTCCGGTTGTTTGTTTTCAGTCGCTTGAAGATCATGTCGTTCCGCCGAATAACACAGATGAAATCCTCAGCAAAGTGCAATCCAAAGAAAGCTGGCGCATCCAGCTCCATCGGTCTTTTCATATCGCTTCGATGGATCATGATTTGGACGTTATTGCTGATACAGCTGTCCGGTTTATAGAAAACGGGGCAAGACTGGCAGATAGCGAAATTTATAAATAAGGTTTAAAGCTTGTAAATAAATTGAATAATTTCAAAAATCTTGTTGACAGTGAAACGATTCATCCGTAATATAAGCTTTACAATTTAATCATCTTATCCAGATTGACTGAGGGACTGGCCCTATGAAGTCAAAGCAGCAGACCGCAAATGCGGCACTGTGCTAATTCCACGTACTGTATGTACGGAAGATAAGAGAGGCGATCCACCGAAACCCCCTCTTCTTGTCAAAAAGAAGAGGGGGTTTTTTGGAAGATTAAAACCCAGTAAGCAGGTAAGTTAAATAATCGACAGAAAGGAGAGGAACGCTTTGAAAAAAGAACAATTAAAAAAGAAAGGATGGAAGTCGCTGTTCAAAAAGCCGGCTTTGTCATCCGCCGTTCTGGCCTCTTCGCTGAAGATTTGGGAGCTCGGGTGATTTCCGAGACCGAAAGACCAATTCATTTGCCGGGCTTGCGCCAAATTTTTTAAAAAACAAGGAGGAACATTGTGAAAAAGATCAACTTTTTATTCGTTAGCGTATTTGCACTTATTGGCTTGGCCGGCTGTTCCGGCAGCGAAGGAAGCGCCGGTTCACCGGACGCTGACACCAATTCAGAACCGGTATCCGGGGGGGAATTGAATGTGGCGATCGGAGCAGATCCGAATACGCTCGATTGGATGTATACAGGGGAAAGCGCCGCCCGCAAAATTGGCTGGCACATTTACGAAGGCTTGTTTGCCTTGAACCAGGATTATGAGGCTGTTCCGCTATTGGCTGAAGACTACGAAGTAAGCGAGGACGAAAAAACTTACACGATCCGCTTGCGCGAAGGAATTCAATTCCATAACGGTGAACAACTGACGGCCGACGATGCGGCTGCTTCGATCGAACGCTGGCTGAAAGTATCGTCTGTCGGAAAAATCACCAACGAACATGTCGAGTCGATCGAAAGCGATGGAGCGCTCGAACTGACGATTCATTTGAACAACGTTTACAGCTCGCTGTTGTCTGATTTGGCAGCACCGAAATCAGCAGCGGTCATTTTGCCGGAAGAGATCGCAAACTCGTCCGACGAACAGCCACTGGACCATGATCAATATATCGGCACCGGCCCGTTCAAATTTGATTCCTGGAAGCGCGGCGATGAAATCGTGCTTGCCAACAACGAACAATATGCATCCAGAAGCGATGAGACAAGCGGGCTGACGGGCGAGAAAAAAGCCTACGTCGATGAAGTCCACTTTAAAATCGTAAAAGACCCGCAAGTTGTGATCAACGGGTTAAAGACCGGCCTATACGACTACGGTGATGATATTCCGCTTGATTTGTACGAAGTAGTCGACAGCACGCCGAACCTGGTGGCGGATACTGAAGTGAACGGCTATACCGTCATCACGCCGGACAAGTCAGAAGCGCCGTTTGACGATCTGCAAGTCCGCCAGGCGCTGAGTGCAGCGCTGAACAAAGAAGCGATCGCCAAAGCGACCTATGGCAACGAAGAATTCTACGAGCTGGACGGTGCGTTGTTCACGCCTAACCAAACGGCTTTGTATTCAGAAGAAAACCAGGAAGGCTTCTTGTCCTATGATTTGGACTTGGCAAAAGAATTGCTTGAAGACAGCAGCTATGACGGCAAGCCGATCAAGATCATCTTCTCCAGCGACTCGGCCGATTACAAGAAAATCGCTGAAATCGCAGAGCAGCAACTGGAAGAAGCCGGCTTTAACGTTGAGCTGGAATCGTACGAATGGGCAACTTACTTGGAAAAATGGGGCGATGCCTCGAACTGGGATTTGGTCGTAGTCGGCTGGTCTCCGTTCTTCTCGCCAAACCAAGCGGGTATGCTCAGCCAGGATTCCAACAGCAGCGGCTGGTATAACAGCGAAAACTGGCAGGACTTGATTTCGCAATGGGCAGAAACTAGCTCGGATGAAGAAAAGCAGCAAATTCTCGGTGAACTCAACCACACGCTCTACGAGGAATTACCGTTTGAGAAAGTGACCAACATTTCCAACCTCAGCGCACGCACGACAGATGTCGACAACTACACTGAATGGTACGGTCCGCGATTCTGGAACGTCTGGAAATCACAATAAAAAAGACAAGAAAATCGTCAGGTACGATGCTGGCGATTTTCTTTCCTTTTCTGGAGAAGGAGGAAACCAAGTGCTGCAGTACACGCTTCGAAGGCTCTTATCAGTCATCCCGGTCATGTTGGTCGTCAGCATTATCGTTTTTATGATCGTGCATTTGACCCCCGGGAACCCGGCATTTCTTATTTTGGGAGAAGACAGTTCACCTGAGGCGATCGCTGCCCTTGAACAGCAACTCGGTCTCGACCAGGCGCTGCACATCCAATTTATCCACTGGCTTGGCCAAGTACTGACCGGAGACCTCGGCACGTCTGTTTATTCCTCGCAATCAGTCACATCGATGATTGCCGAGAACTTCGGCCCGACGTTCAGCCTGATGGCACTGTCTACGCTGTTGCTGCTCGTCATCGCAATTCCAACAGCGCTCGTCATTGTGGCGCTTCGCAAAACAGCGCTGGATCCGCTGTTTACATCGGCATCGCTGTTCGGGGTATCGATTCCCGAGTTCTGGCTGGCGACACTTTTGGTTCTTGGCGTCGGGGTCACTTTTCCGATTTTTCCGGTGGCGGGCTATATGCCGCTCTCGACCGGCTTGGATACATGGCTTCACCACATCCTGCTGCCGTCGTTCGTTTTGGCCATAGTTGAAGTGGGCATTATCGCGAGAATGCTTCGCGACAGCATGCTGGATTCGATCAATCAGGACTATGTCAAGACAGCGCGTGCAAAAGGCGTGCGCGAACGCAGCGTCCTCGTGAACCATGTGTTTGCCAATGCATTGATTCCGACGACAACGGTTCTTGGCGCCACTGTTGCCGGCTTGCTTGGGGGGACGGTCATCATCGAAACTTTGTTTACGATTCCAGGCATTGGCCAGCTGCTGGTCGATTCCATCCACCGCCGCGACTACCCGGTTGTACAGGGAATTGTGCTGTTCATCGCCGGCATCTACGTTTTCGTCAATTTAATAGTGGATTTGCTGTATACATTCCTGGATCCGCGGATTCGCTATGATTGACCAAATGGAAGGAGAAAAAACCGATGCTTAAAAAGAAAACCAATATCATCGCGCTGGCGCTTTTTCTTGCCATGGCCGTTGCTGCGATTACGGCGAACGGCTGGCTGCCTTTTTCACCGGCAGCGATTTCTCCGGAAGATCGACTGACAGGCCCGTCGTCCGTGCACTGGTTCGGTACGGATGATTTCGGGCGGGATGTGTTTTCCCGCACGGTCGTTGCGGCCAGAGTCTCGCTGTCTGTCGGTGTGATTGTCGCCGTATTTGCTACATTGATCGGTACTGCTCTCGGCCTTGTGTCGGGGTATTTCCGGAAAGTGGATTTTGTGCTCATGCGCATCATCGACGGGTTTCTCGCGTTTCCAGCGCTTATTTTGGCGCTGGCGCTTGTTGCTGCGCTTGGCGGCAGCATGAGCAACATCATCATCGCTTTGACGCTTGCTTTTTTCCCTGTGATGGCCAGAGTCGTTCGCTCGGCTACAATGCAGGTGAAAAACCAATCGTATATTGAAGCGGCAAGGACGACCGGCTCGAGCCATGCGGTTATCATCCTTAAATACATATTGCCGAACGTCCTGTCGCCTATCATCGTTCAAAGCACGTTCGTTTTCGCCAAGGCGATTTTGGCAGAAGCGGCGCTGAGCTTTCTTGGGGTCGGCGTCAATCCTTCCACGCCGACATGGGGCAATATGCTGCAGGAAGCCCAGATCTACTTGACCATCGCGCCATGGTATTCGATTTTCCCGGGTCTTGCGATCGTTGTTACGGTGCTCGCGCTGAACCTTTTGGGCGATGGCCTGCGCGATAGCTTTAACCCTTATCAGACGAAACGAAAACGCAAAACCAAATTGGCGTAAAGGCGGAATGCATATGTTAAACGTTGAAGAGCTTCATGTACATTTGGATACGCCGAGCGGCATTGTGAAAGCAGTGGACGGGGTGTCGTTTTCGATTTCTCCCGGAGAAACGATCGGTATTGTCGGCGAATCAGGGAGCGGCAAAAGCGTACTCGCACATTCTTTGATGAAACTGAATCCAGAACCGCCGGCTACGTATCCAAAAGGAAAAGTAGAGTTTGAAAAGCAGCAAGTGCTCGACATGAGCCCAAAGCAGCTGCGCCAGCTTCGCGGCAAAGATATCGCAATGGTATTTCAAGACCCGATGTCGAGTTTGAATCCGGTATCCAAGATAGGCCGTCAATTGATTGAAGCGATTCAAGCCCATCAAAAGCGGCCGAAAAAAGAAGCACGCCAAAAAGCGGTCGAGCTGCTGGCTGACGTAGGAATTGCGGATCCGGAAGCGCGCATGCACAATTACCCGCACCAGTTCTCCGGCGGGATGCGCCAGCGTGTACTGATCGCCATGGCTCTCGCATCCAACCCGAAGCTGCTGATTGCAGACGAACCGACAACGGCGCTCGATGTGACGATCCAGGCGCAAGTATTGGATTTATTGAAAAATGTCCAGCAAAAGTACGGCGCCGCGGTGTTGATCATTACGCATGACCTGGGCGTTGTAGCCCGATTGGCTGATCGAATTCTCGTTATGTACGCAGGGAGAATTGTGGAATCCGGAACCGCCGAAGATATTTTCTACCGAACATCGATGCCGTATACGTGGTCATTGCTGCGTTCGATTCCACGAATTGGTGAAGGCGGGCCGTCTCGCCTCATTCCAATCGACGGACAGCCTCCGAGCCTGATCGACCGGCCGGCGGGCTGTGCATTCGCGCCGAGATGCCCATTTGCCCGCGAAGCCTGTACGCAAATCGATCCAGCTTTGGCCAGCCGAGGAGGCGCCCACGCTGCTGCCTGCATCTTGTCGGTCGCTGAGTTTGAAGCGGAAAAACTGCAATTGAAAGGAGTACTGACGCCATGAGTGCATTGTTGGACATTAAAGATTTGCACGTCCATTTCCCGGTAAAAAAAGGATTGCTGCAGCGTAAAACCAATGCAGTCAAGGCGCTGAACGGAATTGACCTTCAAGTGCAGAAAGGCGAAACGCTTGGCATCGTCGGTGAATCAGGATGCGGAAAAAGCACGCTGGCAAGAAGCATCGTTGGCCTCCAGCAGCCGACATCCGGCGAAATTTTATTTCACGGGAAAAATTACGCGGAAGCCAGTGAAAAAGAGCTTCATCAAATGAGGCGCAACGTCCAGATGGTTTTCCAGGATCCATACACCAGCTTGAATCCGCGCATGACCATTGGTGAAAGTATAGCGGCTCCTTTGAAAGCTTATAAAAAAACTGAGCACCTGGATTTTCGTGTCAAAGAGCTGCTGGAATTGGTCGGTTTGAATCCGGATATCCATTTTAACAAGCTGCCGCACGAATTTTCCGGAGGGCAGCGGCAACGCGTCGGCATCGCAAGGGCGCTTGCGCTGGAGCCTGAACTGATCATATGCGACGAGCCGGTCAGTGCGCTTGATGTTTCCGTCCAGGCACAGGTCATCAACTTGCTTCAGGATCTGCAAAAGCAGCTCGGGCTCACTTA
>JASKZU010000272.1 GCA_030147455.1 Planococcus sp. (in: firmicutes)
CATTTTTGCTCCTTTCGAGTTTGAATGCCCTGCTGGTTTTGTTGGTTCCGGGGTAAAACAAGTAGCAGATCGGAGTTTGGTAATAGAGGTAAAAGCGGGCGATTGAAAATCCTCTGCAACAATTGCAACAATAGCCGCATAAATAAAATGACACAGTTTCATGGCGAAATTGTGTCATTTCATTATAACAAGCCTTTTGTTAAATTGCACGCCAGCCGATATCGCTGCGGTAAAAGAATCCATCCCATTCGAAGCGGCCGAGCTGGTTGTAAACCGCCTCTTGCGCTTCAGCCAGTGTATCGCCGCTCGCCGATACAAAAACCACACGGCCGCCGTTTGCCGTAAAACCGCCAGCTGCCTGTTCTGTTCCGGCATGCGTAACCGATACGCCGTCCAGTCGGCCAATATCCGGCAAAGCCGCGCCTTTTTCCGTCGTCCCCGGATAGCCTTTTGCCGCTATCACTACACCAAGCACCGGGCGCTCATCCCATTCGAGTTTGGGTTGCGCGCCGTCCAAGATCGACGAAATAAACGAGCCAAGATCGGTTTTAAGGCGCGGCAAAACAACTTGTGTTTCCGGATCGCCAAAGCGTGCATTGAATTCGATGACTTTCGGGCCGGTTGCCGTCTGGATGATGCCAGCATACAAAATGCCGTTGAACGGACTGCCTTCTTCTTTCATCGCTTCTACTGCCGGTCGGACAATCGATGCAAAGGTCTCATCAACTGCAGCTTGGGGAATTTGCGGAACCGGCGAATAAGCGCCCATGCCGCCGGTATTCGGCCCTTGGTCTCCATCGAATGCGCGTTTATGATCTTGCGAAATGACCATCGGATAGATGTTTCCATCCTGCACAAACGACATGAACGAAAATTCTTCGCCTTCCAAAAATTCTTCAATGACAACAGTCGAACCGGATATTCCAAATTTTTGGCCATCCAGCATATCCATTACTGCGTCGATGGCTTCCTGTTCCGTTTGTGCTACGACTACGCCTTTTCCGGCTGCAAGCCCGTCCGCTTTAATGACAATCGGCGCCCCTTGCTGCTTGATGTACGCGATTGCTGATTGCGTTTCCGAAAAACTTTCGTAAGCCGCGGTCGGGATGCCGTATTTCTTCATCAATTCTTTGGCGAACGCTTTGCTTCCTTCGATGCGTGCCGCCGCCTTGTTCGGGCCAAAAATTTTCAGCCCGCGCTCCTCGAAATAATCGACGATGCCTTCTGACAGCGGCTGCTCAGGCCCAACAAACGTAAAGGCGATGTCGCGATTTTCGGCAAAATCCGCAAGCGCCGCGAAATCCGTTTCGCGGATGCCGACCAGTTCAGCATCCGAGGCCATGCCGTCATTTCCCGGTGCTGCATAGACTTTAGAAACCGATGGGGAAACGGCAAACTGATGGCAAAGCGCATGTTCGCGCCCGCCTTTTCCGATGACCAAAATGTTCATGCCAACTCCACCTCCCGCTTAATGTTTAAAGTGACGGACACCTGTAAAGACCATGGCAATGCCATTTGAGTTCGCTGCATCGATTGATTCCTGGTCTTTTTTCGAACCACCCGGCTGAATGATTGCTGTAATGCCCGCTTTGGCAGCAGCTTCAACTGTATCCGGCATTGGGAAGAAGGCATCAGAAGCCATTGCTGCTCCCCGTGCTTTACCGCCGGCTTGTTCCAATGCAATTGCCGCTGCCCCGACGCGGTTCATTTGCCCTGCTCCGACACCGAGAGTCATGGACTCATCAGTTACGACGATGGCATTGGATTTCACGTGCTTGACTGCGCTCCAGCCGAGTTTCAACGCTTTCAGTTCCTGTTCGGTCGGTTCACGATCCGTGACCACGCGGATATCAGCATCGCTGTAGCCGAACGCATCCGGTTCCTGTACAAGCAAACCGCCTTCGACTGTTACCGTATTCCATTTGTCCGAGCGCTCCGTTTGGAATGGCACGGTCAAGAGACGAATATTTTTCTTTTGCCCCAATTGCTCGAGTGCTTCTTTTGTAAACGACGGAGCGATGACGATTTCCAGAAAAATTCCGGACAGCTGCTCGGCAGTTGCCAAATCGACTTCACGGTTTAATGCGACGATGCCGCCGAAGATCGATGTGGAATCGGCTTCATATGCTTTCTGGAAAGCTTGCGCAAGCGTATCGCCGGTGCCGATGCCGCAAGGGTTCATGTGCTTGACCGCCACGCTTGCCGGCAAATCGAATTCTTTAATCATTTGCAAAGCCGCATTGGCGTCTTGGATATTGTTATAAGACAACTCTTTGCCATGCAGCTGCGTCGCGTGGGCGATCGAGAAGTCCGATCCAAGTGCGCTCTTATAGAAAGCGGCTTTCTGGTGCGGGTTCTCTCCGTAGCGCAAAGGTTGGGACAATTCATATGTAAGGGTTAATTGCTCTGGATGCTGTTCATCTGTCAGCTCCGTCAAATAATTGGAAATATAGGCGTCATAGGCTGCTGTGTGGCGGAAGACTTTTGCCGCAAGCGAACGGCGCAGTTCCGGACTTGTTTTCGGCTGTTCCTGCAGTTCAGCAAGCACTGCCGCATAATCGTTGGAATCGACGATGACCGTCACATGCGCATGGTTTTTTGCAGCTGAACGCAGCATCGTTGGGCCGCCGATGTCGATGTTTTCGATCGCATCGTCAACAGTTACATCCGGTTTTGAAATCGTTTCTCGGAACGGATACAAGTTGACGCAGACAAATTCGATTGGGTTGATGCCGTTGTCGGCCATTTGTTGCTGGTGCTCCGCATCGTCGTGTTTTGCAAGCAAACCGCCGTGAATGAGCGGATGCAATGTTTT
>JASKZU010000304.1 GCA_030147455.1 Planococcus sp. (in: firmicutes)
GTCCTGACGCGCTTGTTGCGCATGCTGATCCGAAAATCGTTTTCGGTTCGATTTAAAGGCCCCATCAAAACAACGGGACGCCGCCATCAGACGTTGTCGAAGCTCCTTGAAAATATCGTGACATACGTTATTTCATTTATGGCTGTAGTGACGATTTTGTCGCTGTTCGATATTAACATCAGCGGAATCATCGCGGGTGCTGGGGTGGTCGGACTAGCCGTCGGTTTTGGCGCCCAAAACCTGGTGCGCGATGTGATTACAGGCTTTTTCATTATTTTTGAAGACCAGTTTTCAGTGGGGGATTACGTGCGCATCAACCAGGCAGAAGGAACCGTGCAGGAAATCGGGCTGCGGACGACAAAAGTGCAGGCATGGACAGGCGAGATCTTTATTTTTCCGAACGGCAATGTAACAGATGTTGTCAACTTCTCGCTTCATAATTCCATTGCAGTGGTCGATTTGAGTATTTCGCATGATTCTGATTTGGCCCAAGTCGAGCAATTGGTGCTGGAATTTCTGGCCACCGTGCAAAGCCGCTACGAGGAAGTCATCAGCCCGGCGGAACTGCTCGGCGTGCACAATATGACGGCTACCGAAGTGGTGCTGCGCTTGACGGCCGAGACGCTGCCGATGCAGCATTTTGCGATAGCCCGCCAAATGCGCCGCGACTTGAAGGAATTTCTTGATGCACGCGGTGTGGAGCTTCCGTATCCGCGCATGGTCGTTATGCACCGGGAACCCGGTACAAGCGAAGCAGAGGCAAAAACTGCAGCAACCGCGAAAAGATGATGGAGGGACGCATCCATGGAAATGAAAGAATTTGGACTGAATGATGTAGTTGAAATGAAAAAAGGGCATCCGTGCGGAGCAAATGCATGGAAAATTATCCGCATGGGCGCCGACATCCGCATTAAATGCGAAGGCTGCCAGCATAGTGTGATGCTGCCGCGCGTCGAGTTCAATAAAAAGATGAAAAAAATATTGGTTAAAGCGGAGACGGAATGAAGAATGGACATTTCCGTCTCCTCTTTCTATAATGGAATGGTTGTAAAATTTGTGACACAAGAAGAAAGGTCGTGAATCCTTTGGCATTAACTGCAGGGATTGTAGGGTTACCAAACGTGGGGAAATCCACATTATTCAATGCGATTACAAAGGCGGGCGCTGAAGCAGCAAACTACCCGTTCTGTACGATAGATCCAAACGTCGGCATCGTTGAAGTACCGGATAAGCGCTTGAACAAATTGACGGAATTGGTCGAACCGAAAAAAACCATCCCGACAGCTTTTGAATTCACTGACATTGCCGGCATCGTTAAAGGCGCAAGCAAAGGTGAAGGACTTGGGAATAAATTCCTTGCCCATATCCGTGAAGTAGATGCTATTTGCCAAGTGGTTCGCTGCTTTGCAGATGAAAACATCACGCACGTCTCCGGCGGCGTAGATCCAGTCGCAGACATCGAAGTCATCAACCTGGAACTAGTGCTTGCCGATATGGAAAGCATCGAAAAACGCATTGCGCGCAATGCGAAGCTGATCAAGCAGCGCGACAAAGATGCTGTGGCGGAAGAGCCTGTGCTGGGCAAACTGCGCGAAGCGTTTGAGAACGGCGATTTGGCCCGTTCGATCGACTTTACAGAAGACGAGTTGAAAATTGCCAAAGGCCTGAACTTGTTGACGCTTAAGCCAATGCTTTATGTGGCAAACGTAGCGGAAGACGAAATCGCGGACGCAGCGAACAACGAATATGTCCAGCAAGTGCGCGATTATGCATCAGGCCACGATTCGGACGTTATCGTCGTTTGTGCGAAAATCGAAGAAGAAATGGCTGAACTTGAAGACGAGGAAAAAGAAATGTTCCTTGAAGAGCTTGGTATTGAAGAGTCAGGACTTGATCAACTGATCAAAGCCGCTTACCAATTGCTCGGCCTTGCTACGTATTTCACTGCCGGAGTGCAGGAAGTGCGCGCCTGGACGTTCAAAAAGGGCATGAAAGCACCGCAATGTGCAGGCGTTATCCATTCTGATTTTGAACGCGGCTTTATCCGTGCCGAAACAGTTGCATACGATGAACTCGTAGAAGCAGGAACGATGGCCGCAGCCAAAGAAGCAGGCAGAGTGCGCCAAGAAGGCAAAGAATACGTCGTTCAAGACGGCGATGTTATGCTGTTCAGATTTAACGTATAAGGCTTAACGCCGAATAATTTCAGTCGCACAGTCACCGGAAACAAATGAAGAATGAATGGGCGACTGAAGAAGAATACCGGACCGGGTGCTTTTTGAGCATCCGGTTTTGCCATGAGGAGGATGAGAAAATGCAATTATTCGCATACGGAACGCTAAAACGCGGCGGCAAATACCATTTTTATTTGGAAGAAGCGGACCTGGTCCAAGAGCATGTAACAGCGACCGGCCGCTTGTATGATACAGGAATGGGCTATCCGGCACTCGTGTTGTCCGGAGAAGATGTCATTTCAGGGGAATTATACGAAATTCCGGATGTGTTGTGGCCGGCAATCAACGATTTGGAAGACTATTCAGGAAACCCGGAAACCGACCTTTACGACCGCCAGACCATTACCGTCGAAACGCCTCGCGGGGCGCAGCAGGCGATCGTTTACACAGCAAAAGTAGAGCGCATGCTGAAAGAATATATTCCGAGCGGCAATTGGGACGTCGAGCGGTCATTTGTAAAATAAAATTTAGCTAAAAACGGAAGGCGAAGCAGAGAACTGCTTCGCCTTCCGTTTTTTAATCGATCCGTTCCGGAAATTCAGTATACACATGAAGGCGGGGGAGTTCCGGATCGTCTACTACCCACGCATCATCCGGCTCTTTACGCAGCTCGCGGTACATGACAAAGTCGCCGAGCGCCCCGGCAGCGAGCAGGGCGCCGAGCAGGACAAGCACTTGGTCGCCGATCCAAAAGCCAATAATGGATGGAACAACTGCCGTCATCCAAAACGGCAGCAGCAGCACTGCGCGCATCGCCCGATTTTTCACAGGCCGGTCGGTAGTGGCATAGGCGATGCCCATCTGGAGGTTGATTCCACAGTGCAGCGAACGAATCGGCACCCTTCCAAAAAGCACAAAGCCGATCAGGTGAAACAATTCATGGAGCACAATCAACAACAAGTACCCCAAAATAAAATAAACGATGCCGGCCATGGAAAATCCGAAAGACAACGGTTCGCGGAACAGCTGGTAAGCAAGTGCAGAAAAGGCAACCAGCAGTACATTGAGCCAAATCAGTTTCGGCGCGATTTCTTCGATCTTAAGTTCAATGATCCGGTGGGGCGCCATCCAATCACGTCCTTTGCTTGAGCTTGTTGATCCCAGTATAGCTGAAAATATTGCTTGCCGGAAGCCGCCTGCTGTGCTACAATATGATGATGTGAGTAATAATTTTAATTGCTTGCTCCTTGCCCGCTGGAATCAGCAGGGCCCAAGTCCATAAGGAGGTGACAATACGATGAGAGAATACGAATTAATGTACATTGTACGCCCGAGCATTGAAGAGGATGCGAAGAAAGCTCTAGTTGAGCGTTTCAGCGAAATCCTAACTTCAAACGGTGCAGAAATCATCGAGTCGAAAGAGTGGGGTAAACGCCGTCTAGCTTACGAAATCAACGATTTCAAAGAAGGTTTCTACCAGATCGTTAAAGCGAACGCTGGAACTGAAGCGATCAACGAGTTTACACGTCTTGCGAACATCAATGAAGACATCATCCGCCACATCGCTGTACGTCTAGACGCATAAGCGAAAAGCGGAATACAGATAATCCATGACTTGAAAAGGAGGTTGAATTCTGATGATCAACCGGGTTGTATTAGTCGGAAGACTGACAAAAGATCCTGATCTTCGCTACACGCCAAGTGGAGCGGCGGTGGCTCGTTTTACACTCGCTGTAAACCGGACATTCTCCAATGCACAAGGTGAACGCGAAGCAGATTTTATCAATTGTACCGTTTGGCGCAAGCAAGCTGAAAACACAGCGAATTTCCTCAAAAAAGGAAGTCTCGCAGGTGTGGAAGGCCGCATTCAGACTGGCAGCTACGAGGGTCAGGACGGCAAGCGCGTTTATACGACGGAAGTGGTGGCTGACAGCGTTCAATTCCTTGAGCCAAAAGGCGCCCCTTCTGGAGATCGCCCTTCAGGCGATCGTTCATATGGGCAGCAACAGCAGTCGTCTTATCAACAGAACCAACCGTCTCGCCCAAGTCAGCAAAACCAAACTCGTGTAGATGACGATCCGTTTTCAAGTGGCAGCGGCCCGATCGAAGTATCGGACGACGATTTGCCATTCTGATCTGGATGGAAACTGACGAACAGAAATCTGAAAAGTAAGGGAGGTAATTCGATATGGCACCACGTCGCGGAGGCAAGAAGCGTAAAAAGGTTTGTTATTTCACTTCTAACAACATCACACGCATTGACTATAAAGACACTGATTTGCTTAAGAAATTCATTTCTGAGCGAGGCAAAATTTTGCCACGTCGTGTTACGGGCACAAGCGCTAAATGGCAACGTCGTTTGACGATTGCAGTTAAACGCGCTCGTATCATGGCACTTCTACCGTTTGTAGCGGAAGAGAAATAAGATCATTCAAGAGGCCGGTTTACCGGCCTCTTTTT
>JASKZU010000239.1 GCA_030147455.1 Planococcus sp. (in: firmicutes)
GGTAAACCCCTTCGTTCGAACACGTGAACGAAGGGGCTGGTTAGTAAGAATCCACGTCTGATTGCGACAAGTGCCAGTCCGCAAGATCGGCATAACCGCTCGCTGTAAAGTCTTTTATCACAAAGGGCATCGGGCTGTTGATATGCAAGAAGCCGGCTTTCTTTAGCGCCTTATACCGCGGGCTGTTAGGCACGGCCCAGCAATTAAGCGCATCTGATTCGCTATGGCGGCGAATTGCTTTCAGCTGGTCTGCAATGATAGCCGGATCGTTGGGGCCGAACAAATCGACAATCGTCGTAAAAGTGATTCCGTTGCTCTTCGTTTCATCATGCAGGACGCAATAACCGGTTGGCTGCTGCCCATCGTTCAATGAAAAAATCCGATAGCTTTTGGATGGGTGGGCAAGAAAACGTCGCTTTAAGTAACTGCTGGTCCGTTTTGTGTGCAGAGGATACTCGTTTGCATAATCGGCATGTAAAGCATCTGCCAGTTCCAATTCATTTTCCATGATCCGTAGTTGATGGCTTGTTTTTTTCGGGACCGCCAAAGAATAAAGCTGATTAACAGGCGATTGAATGGTTTTTAAAAATCCGAACTTGGAGGCGATCAGGGCGCCTGGACGGTTGACGGCCAAAAAGCGGGGGATTTTACCGAGCTCATCGCCGCCAGCCGTTTTAAGAAACACTTGCTTGGCAGTTTCTGCCGGAAAACCATACAAAATATCAATTTGTTCTTCCTGGCATTCCTGAATCATGCGCGAAACGATTTGTTTGTAGATGCCCCGCCCTTGGGCTTCCGGGTCAACCATGATATCGACCCGTTCACCGAGCAGGATATCTTTGCCGTTATGAACCGCTGAAATTTTTAAAAAGGCGGCGTGGCCGTTAATGAGGCCGCCTTCTTCAGAGACAACGATCGTTGCTCCTTCAGGAAACACCTGAAATTTCCACTGCCACTCTTCAAGAGAACGCGTCTTGCCGAATACTTTTTCGTAAAGCGCGTTGATTCCAGCTTCATCTCCTGTCTGGTACAGGCGAATCATAGTTCGTTCCCGTCATTCCGAAAGCCGAAATCTTCCCGTCTTGATGCTGCTGCAAGCAGTGCGAAGAACGACAGGCCGAACATATCAGACTCCCATAAATTATAGACAAGGCCCATAAAATACGCTCCGAGCAGGACGCTGGCTGTCAGCGAATACAAATAGCTTTCTTTGTGTTTTTTCACATAGCGCCAGAGCATGGTCAGCAGGAATGCGGCAAAGGCGATAACGCCAAGGGCCCCTGTTTGGACGATGATCTGGATATATTGGTTGTCTGAATAAAAATGGTAGCCGATGCCATAGTCTTCATAAATCGGTGAACCGTTTGACAATGTAGTGGAATCTCCGAATGTAGCAAAGCCGGTTCCGATAACCGGGTGGTCCTGGAACACTTTCAATCCGGTTTGAACGATATATAAGCGGCCTGAACTTTGGCTGCCGGTGACGGTATCTTCGCTGAATGTGCTGCCGATCCGGTCGCGGAATCCGGATTCGCCGCCTACGTCAAACTGCTGAATATTCGTGACTTTCTCGGTTCCCTGATCAGTTTTTTCAAACCAGTT
This sequence comes from Planococcus sp. (in: firmicutes), assembly GCA_030147455.1. Taxonomy (GTDB): domain Bacteria; phylum Bacillota; class Bacilli; order Bacillales_A; family Planococcaceae; genus Planococcus. Next base: position 1,603 of record JASKZU010000239.1, read on the forward strand.
GGTCAATAAGTTCAGCGGCAAAACAACGAGCACAAGTGCAAGGACAGTGTATTTAACAAAATCTACAAGAATGCGCAATTTGCGTGTCATGATCAAAAAGGCGATCGCGGCGACCAAAAAACCGCCCCAAGTACCGCGTGAATAAGTCAAAACGAGAATTCCGACAAGCAGGACATTGAGAATGTCCATATAGCGCGGGTTGAATTCTTTCAATTTGTTTTTTGCGTAGTAGAACAGCATAAAGGCAAACATCAAGTAAATGCCGAGCACGTTCGGGTTGCCGAGCATGCCATAGATGCGTACGCGGTTTTTCGCGGATAACGCCATCGCCTGCCAAGCTTCCGGCAGGAACAAGTTGCGAATCGACAGTTTCTCGACCACTGCTTGAATGAGGATCAAGATGGATGTCCAAACAAATATCCAAATCAAGTTGATCAAGTCTTTGCGTGTGACCCCGAGGCGGTAAACGATGTAATAAACCAAGTAAAACGCCACAAACTGACGAAGCTGCATAGCGATTAACACAGGGCTGATGCCCATGATCAGAGCGGAAATCGAACCGATGGCCAAAAAGGCGAAATAGGCATATTCGAAATTTTTAAAGTGAAACAGCTTTCCGATAGAGCGGCGGTTGGACCAAAACACGTGGAACAACGCCCCGAAGACAAGTGCTTCGGTCAAATAGCTAAGTGCAGGATTGTATTCCGTAATAAAGTCGCGGATTGGGATGTAAATGAATAGCAATAAAATTCCGTGTTTCGGGTTGAAAAAAGCATAAGCGAACAAAACCGCCGTCAGCGCATATCCGATGATGGCGACTCCAGAATAGCTGATCAGCATCAGGACGATCAAAGCGATCAGCCAAAACCATTTTTCGTTGTTATTCCTCAAATATTTCATAATAGCCTCCAAATGCAATTGATATTAGCGGCTGCTATAGACAGCCTTTTTGAACTTTAAGTTTTTAAAGATGGCCCACCACAACGTGACGGTGCGGTTGGCTTGTTTAAAATGCTGTTCATAACGGCGGTCGCCTTGTGCAAGGCGCTGGGCTGATTGAACAAAAGATTGCGGGGTGTTCTCGATGAATGTTTCTACATAGCGGGCGTTTTTGTCTTTTGTTTGAGAAGCTTTGATGTCCGCCAGTGCCAAAAATCCGTCAAAGGCAATCACTTGGCTTTTGAACGCTTGTGTTGCTTTGCGCTTTACAGGAAATTGTCCGGTAATGTCGATGATGCAATTGATATACTCCGGCGGTACCGGGCAATTGATTTCGTATTCACGCACGCGCGCCGGCGTGTAATTTGAGTTGGACAGAGCATCAGCAACCAAATGCGCACTGTAGACGTGGTCCGGATGCGCATCGATCAAGCTCGTAACATAGACGGTATCGGGACGGATTTCTTCGATCAGCTCACGGAACCGTTCGCTGGATTGCACTTTGTTGATTTGGCTGTCCGGATAATCCAGATAACGGATGTCCGAAAAGCCGAGGAGGCTTTGAATCGACAGCAATTCTTGTTTTCGTGTATCGGCCAATTGGTTGGCATCGACTGATGAAGCGTTGCTGTTTTTGCCATCGGTGATGATGGCAATGGTTACTTGTGCGCCCATATCCGCATAGCGGCGGATCGTCCCGCCAAGGCCGATTGTCTCATCGTCGACATGCGGCGCAAAGACCAGGACGCGTTCGGCCGTTTCGAGCGGAGTGACCGGCTTGTCAGCTGCGTAAAATCGCTTGAGCGAAGCCTTGATCGCAGGCGTAAGGACCGGAGTGGCGCTTTTCATGATAGCTTGTTTCATAATGTAAAAAACTCCTTATGATTTTCTGAGTTTACTGATGAGGAAGCGGGCAATTTCGGTTTTCAGCGCAAATGCAGCCACTACATAAACAAAAGCTCCAATAACAGCAGTTAATGCAAAGCGTACATAAATGTGCAAATTCTCAAGAAGACCTGAGACGAACCATAACGCAAGCAGCATCGCCAATGTCGCTGTGATGATCTTGGCAGCATCTTTCACGATAAACCGTGTATTGAGTTTTCCTTCGGTGCGGGTAAAGACAATCCAGTTAAGGACGAAATAAACAAGTGCCATAACGGATGAAGCAAGCGGAATTGCTAAGTAGGAATCAAGTATAGCGATAAAAAGGAAGTTCAACGCCACGTTCAGTCCGATGGAGAACAGTGAAATGCGCAAAATCACATGGCCTTTTTTCTTGGAATAAAACGCCTTGTTCAAGATGTTTTGCAAACTGAAGAACAAAACCGATCCCATATAAAGATAGCCGACAGTCGAAGTGGCTATCGTCGCGTCTGCTGTAAAAGCGCCGCGTTCATACACGATGCGAATCAAGTCTTCCATGAGCCACATCATTCCCGCTACAGCAGGAAGCAAAACCAAAAGCGTCAGCATCAAGCCGTACTCAATGCCTTGCTTGAAACTTTTCTCATTCGCATTCGCGATTGCTTTCGATAAAATCGGGAAAATGATGGTCCCGATCGTTACGCCGATGATCGCTTGGGGGAAATGGACGATATTCTTTGCGTAGTTGACATAGCTGACTGCTGAATCGCTGAATGAGCTGGCAAAAATATTATCGATCGTCAAATTGACTTGCCCGACCATGACAGTGATGGCAACCGGCACAAAAATAATCGAGAACGGCTTGATTTCTTCCCAGTCGAGCTTGCCGATCACTTTATGGCTGCCGCGCGGCACGAACCAAATCCGTTTAGCGATATACGACAGAAGCGCACCAGCCAAATAGCCAAATGCCAATGAGTAGGCGCCGATTTGGTCAGCGAAAAGCAGCGCACTCAGGATGGTGGTGCCGATGACGATGATCTGTGAGATGACCGACAACGAAAATTTGTTTTCTGCGTCGAGATAGGCTTCATAAACCGAATTCAATGAAACAAGGAATACGGCTATGAAGAAGATGATCACCAAGGAAATACTCAGCTCAATCGCCTCAGCTCGAACATCAGGCTGAAGGTTAGGGAACCGGAACAGCAGTGGCATCAGAAGCGGTGAAGCCAAAACGCCGATGATGGAAACGATAAGCCCCATGACCATTGTTCCGCGTATGATCTGCGAGAAATGGTGATGGCCCCGGCCCTCTGCCTGTGCGTGGATAAAGCTCGGCACAAAAGCATTTTTCATGCCGGTAGTGAAAAATAAAATGAACGTATTTGCTAAAGCAAATGCCGCAAAATATGCTGCCGACTGATAAGAATCCCCAAACTGAAAGGCGATGACCATATCGCGCAGCAATCCTGAAATTTTCAGGAACAGCGAAGCAATCACAAACAATATACCGGTAATAGCGAGTTTTCTGCCCAAAACAAAATCCTACTTTCTTCTAGCGATTCAGGCGAAGGGCCAGAATTGCATTGTTTCCTTATATAGGAAGCTAGAGCTCCCAATTCCATTTTCTTATCTTATCATGAAATCACTGCAATAGACGTCTCTTCTTCCATTATGTTCCGGAAAAATTCATGATTTTTCTTGAATGGGCCTAATGAATTAAGTAATCCCAATAAACTGATAAAGAGAATGCCTTTAACCTATTTGAAAGGATAAAAAAGGAATTTTCATAAACAAATTGGGTAGAAATAAATGAAATTTACAAATTATTAATTAAGTCTTTACAAGCATCTAGTATACTGAATTTGAATGACAATAAATTACTAGGGAGTGAAGGTTTGTGACAAAAAGCGCCATCAGTAAAGTTTTTTTGAGTCTTCTTCTGGCTTTGTCCGCAGTGCTGCCATATATGGCAACTGCCAATGCAGCAGAAACTGTTTCTGTTGCAGAAGCCATTGAAAATAACACAGGAGCGGCGACCGTTAAAGGCTTTATCGTCGGAACTGCAACGAGCGGAACGAGTTATAATCAAGAACCGCCTTTTACGGTAGCCACCAACATCGGTCTTGCCGACTCGCCGGATGAAACCGACCCGGCGAAGATCTTGCCGGTTCAATTGCCGTCAGGCCAAACCCGTGCCGGATTGAACTTGGTCGACAACCCGGGCAACTTTAAAGCGGAAGTTACCGTTACCGGAGCACTCAGCGCCTATTTCTCTGTTCCTGGCATGCGTTCTGCTTCTGCTTTCACGATCGTAGCAGCAGGTGAAGAACCGCCGGCTGCAGCAGAACTGGAAACGGTTCAGGAAGCACGCGATTCTGCGGGCGAATTGATTTCCGTTGAAGCGATTGCAACAACAGGCACTGGCTTCTGGGGCGGCAACGCATTTTATGCCCAGGATGAAACAGCTGGCATTTATGTTTACACGACAAATGCCAAAGTAGCAGCGGGCGACCGTGTACGCTTGCAAGGAAGAGTTTCTGCTTTCGGCGGCGAACTGCAATTGCAGCCGGACACGATCGAAGTGATTTCATCCGGCAATGAATTGCCGGAAATACAGACCGTATCTCCTGCGGGTATTAATGAAGAAACTCAAGGAGAACGCATTTTACTTGAGCGCGTCACTATCACAAACCTGAAGTCCGTTAACACATTTGGAACTTTTGAGTTCCAGGCTGTTGCCGAAAACGGCGAGAAAGTCGTAATCCGAAACGATAACCGCAACGGATTGACGTTCGCTGATTTCACAAAGCATTACAAAGAAGGCGACTTGATCCATGTATCGGGTATCGCATCAAAATTCAACTCAACTTACCAAGTAAAAACACTTGGATTTGAAAGTTTCGACCTTGTCAACAAGCCTGCCGTCTATGCGGATGTGTTCCCAGGAGTTGTTTCAGAAGGAACAGCAATTACGCTTGCAAGCGGTTTGGACAACGCAACGATTCATTACACGTTGGACGGCACGGAGCCGACAGCTGACAGCGCGGTGTATTCAGAGGCGATCACGCTGACGGAAGATACAGTAATCAAAGCGATTGCCGTAGGAGCTGAAACATCCGAGGTCTTTACATTTGAATACACAGTCCTAAGAACGACAGACCTTAGAATTCGCGACATTCAAGGATTAAACCATTTCTCTGATTACGAAGGCGCGACTGTCAATGACATCACGGGCGTAGTCACACATATCCACAACAGCGCAAACTTTGTCATCCAGGATACTGAAGGCGACGGCGACTGGAGAACTTCAGAAGCAATTATGATCAACGCATCCTCACCTAGCGTGAAGGTTGGCGACTTGGTAACAGTTGCTGGAACAGTCGAAGAACATTTCTACAGCGGCTATTCTGATATGCGCCAAAACGATTTGCCAGTCACACGCATTCGCGCAACAAATACTGAGATTGTTGGCACTGCAGAACTTCCTGAACCGATCATTATCGGAAAAGATGTATTCCCGCCAACACAAAACATCGATAACGATGGGCTTACTGTGTTCGAACCGGAAATCGACGGCATTGACTTCTGGGAAGCGATGGAATGGATGCGTGTCGGTGTAGCCGATGCACAAATCATCGGGCCGCAGAAATATGATGAAGTATTTGTTGTTTCGCGCAATGCAACAAACAACGAATTCCACAAACAAGGCGGCATTTTGATCGCTGAGGACGATTTCAATCCGGAACGCATCACGGTTAAAGTGTCAGGAGACACTATTGCAAAAGCTGGCGATACGTTTGAAGAAATGCCAGTTGGTGTTCTTGGCTATGGATTCGGAAATTACCAGATCTGGACAGATGCAAACGAAGTGCCGGATATTGTAGACGGCGGCACAGAACCAGAACAAACATGGATTGAAAATGCAGAAGACAAATTGACGGTATCTACGTATAACGTCGAGAACTTCTCAGCAGACCCAAGCCACACATCAAATGAAAAAGCACAGCGTATTGCTGAATCGTTTGTAAAAGACCTAAATTCACCGGATATTATCGCTATGGTCGAAGTCCAGGACAACGACGGCCCGGCCGATACGAAAAACCCGGATGCATCAAAGACGTATGAACGCTTGATCGGCGATATCCAAGCAGCTGGCGGACCAGCCTACGCATGGACAGATATCGCGCCTGAATATAACCAGGACGGCGGACAGCCAGGCGGCAACATCCGTGTCGGCTATTTGTACAATCCTGAACGCGTCACATTGTCTGAAGGAACAAAAGGATCAGCAACAGACGACAACTACTGGACGGCAGAAGGCGAACTTGCCCTGAACCCAGGACGTGTTCAACCGATCCCGATGCCAAGCACGCGTAAGCCATTGGCGGCGCAATTTGAATTCCAAGGCGAAAAAGTCGTTGTTATCGCATCTCATTTGAACTCTAAAGGCGGAGACCAGCCGTTATTCGGTAAAAACCAGCCGCCAGTTCTCGGCTCTGAGCAGCAGCGCATTGAACTTGCGCATGCAATCAATGGATTTATCGAAGAAGGATTGGAAATCAACCCTGATTTGAATGTCATCGTAACAGGCGATATGAACGATTTTGAATTCACGCCTGCACTGGAAGCTTTAAAAGGCGACATCTTGACGAACAAAGTCGAAGATGTGCCGGAAGAAGACCGTTTCTCTTATTACTACCAAGGCAACTCACAAGTATTGGACCACTTGCTTGTAACAAACAACTTGGCAGAACGCACAGAGCTTGATATGGTTCACATCAACTCGATGTTCATGGAAGAACATGGCCGCGCATCTGACCATGACCCGTTGCTTGCACAAATTTCATTTGATAAAGACCCAGTAGAAGAGCCGGAAGAACCTGTAGAAGAACCGCAAGTTCCAGGCGAACAGCAGGCAAAACCGGACCTTTCCGGCAAGCAGGCAGTTATCAAAGCTGGTGAGTTTGACGAACAGGGAACACTCAACATTTCATTTAACAAAGGCACAATTGAAGAATTGCTCGCAAGCGGAAAAGACTTGTCTGTTGAACTTGAGCAAGCAAACTTTACATTTACTGCAGACAACTTAAAGCAGCTTGCAAAAGCAGCAGGCGAAAGCATGACGCTCGCTTTGGCGGTTGATGACGCAGAACAAGTCGATAACCGTCCGGCGCTCGCACAGCAATTG
>JASKZU010000319.1 GCA_030147455.1 Planococcus sp. (in: firmicutes)
CCGTTTCTTATGACAAACGGGGGGCTGCGACGGCGTCGAATATGTTTATGCGCAACTTGGGCAGTACGGTGGGGGTGGCGCTTCTTGGAAGCATTTTAAACAGCTCTATTCTCGGTTATTTTGAACAGGAAAACAGCGGGCTGACACTGGAAGCGGTCAACTCGATTTTGAGCGCGGGTGCCAGGAGCGGCCTTGAGCCGGCCGAGCAGCTTTTGCTGCAGGAAGCATTGGCTTTCGGTTTGCGCAACGTTTACAGCCTTACACTCGGCTGCGCGCTGATCAGCTTTTTGCTGATTTTTGGATTGCGGGGATTGAAAGGAGTGAAGCCCGATGTCAAATGAAGAACTGATCATAAAAGTGTTGGCGGAAGAAGGCAATATGCGAAAGGCAGCAGAACGTCTTTTTTTGTCGCAGCCTGCCTTATCGCAGCGCTTGCAGTCTATTGAGAAGGAATGGGGGCAATTGCTTTTTGTCCGCTCGCAAAAGGGGCTGACGCCGACGCCGGCTGGCGAACTGGTCATTCAATATGCGAATGAAGCGGTTCAGCGGAAAGAAGAAGTATTTGAGCAATTGCATATGCTGAGTGAGAAAGTGCACGGTACGTTGAAAATTGCCTGTGCTTCGATAATAGGGCAAAACTGGCTTCCAAAAGTCCTGAAAGATTTTATAACACTATATCCAGAAGCTAAAGTCCAGCTGATCACCGGTTGGAGTTCTGAAATTGTGCGCTCGCTTTATGAAGGCGAGGCACATATTGGCATTGTCCGCGGCCAAACCGATTGGAAAGGAACCAAACTTCATTTATTTAAGGATACGCTTTATTTAGTGGACAAAGAAATTCAATCGCTTGCTGAAGTTATGGAAACAGAACGGCCGTTTATCCAGTTCAAGAGCGACTCTACTTATTACGAAGAAATCCAGCAGTGGTGGCAAAAACATTTCGCATCTAATCCGCGGCGGCAGATTACAGTAGACCAAATTGAAACGTGCAAGCAAATGGCAGTCAATGGCATTGGATATGCAATCTTGCCTTCCATTACGTTGACCGGGTCAGAAGATGTCCATACAATGCCATTGACGACCAGTGAACACGAACTTGAATTAACACGCGATACGTGGTTGATCGGCTATGAATCCTCATTCGAGCTGCGCCAAGTCGAGGCATTTGTCGATATTGTCAAAAAACATGCTGCTCTGTTAAACTAAAGGATGAATTATTATACAATTTCAGATATAATAACACCATTACATAATAGAAAGAGGTTTTAATCAATGGAACAAATGGATGCCAATCAAATTATTTCGTACATACAAAATGCTAAAAAGTCGACACCGGTAAAAGTTTACGTAAAAGGTGAAGGTGTTGCTGCATTGGATTTCGGCCAAAATTCCAAAGTGTTTGGCGAAGGAAACCACGCGACCGTTTTTGGCGAGTGGGCAGAAGTTGAACAGGCGCTCGAGCAGCATGCTGCTGTTATCGAGGATTCTGTTGTGGAAAACGAGCGCAGAAATTCTGCCATTCCACTCCTTGATTTAAAAAACATCAACAGCCGCATCGAACCGGGTGCGTTTATTCGTGAAAATGTCGAAATCGGCAACAATTGCATCATCATGATGGGCGCAGTCATTAACATCGGTTCTGTTATTGGAGACGGTACGATGATCGATATGGGCGTTATTATGGGCGGCCGTGCAACGGTCGGAAAAAACTGCCATATCGGGGCAGGAGCTGTTCTTGCAGGCGTAATCGAGCCAGCTTCAGCTACACCGGTTATCGTGGAAGACAATGTTATGATTGGCGCTAATGCAGTGGTTCTTGAAGGCGTCCGCATCGGACAAGGCGCAGTCGTTGCAGCAGGAGCTGTAGTTATCGAAGATGTTCCTGAAAATTCTGTTGTAGGCGGAACACCTGCACGCGTTTTAAAATTGATGGATGAGAAAACACGCGCAAAAACAGAAATCAAGCAAGAATTGCGCCAGCTGTAAAAGAGCTATGATGGATCTCGTTCAAATCAGGCGCGACCTGCACCAAATCCCGGAGCTAGGATTTCAGGAAGTGAAAACACAACGTTATTTAAAAAAGGTCATTGAGGAAATGAGCAATGACCGGGTGGAACTAACCGAGTGGCGCACCGGTCTTGTTGTAAAAGTAGCGGGTACTGCGCCTAAACGGACGCTGGGGTGGCGGACTGACATCGATGGCTTGCCCATCCTGGAGGCGACCGGCCTTTCGTTTGCCTCGCACCACGAAGGATTCATGCATGCATGCGGGCACGACGTTCACATGGCTATCGCACTGGGCTTGTTGTCCCGCTTGATCGACCATCCGATCAAGGATGATGCCGTTATTGTCTTTCAGCCGGCAGAAGAAGGTCCAGGCGGCGCTGAGCCGCTGCTGGGATGGCTGGAACAAGAACGTCCGGATCTTTTGCCGGATCAGATGTTTGCGCTTCACATAGCACCGGAATTACCGGTCGGCACAGTTGCAACCAAACCTGGGTTGTTGTTCGCCAACACTTCTGAGTTGTTTATCGATTTGCACGGCAAGGGCGGACATGCCGCCTTTCCGCACCAAACGCGTGACATGGCAGTAGCCGCTGCCGCTTTATTAATGCAGCTGCAGACGGTCGTCAGCCGCAACGTCGACCCGATGGATTCGGCTGTGCTGACGGTCGGCAAACTAACGGCCGGGACAGTCCAAAACGTTATCGCCGAACAAGCGCGCTTGGAAGGGACGATTCGGACATTGACGCCGGAGTCGATGCAGCAAGTGAAAAAGCGCATTGAAGCGTTGTGCCGGTCGATCGAAGAAGGCTATGAATGCCAAGTGTCGAT
>JASKZU010000260.1 GCA_030147455.1 Planococcus sp. (in: firmicutes)
TAAATGGGCTGATGACTTACATCATGCCGCCCATGCCGCCCATATCAGGCATGCCGCCTGCTGGTGCTGCTGGTTCTGGCAGGTCTGCCACTACGGCCTCAGTTGTGAGGAACATAGCCGCTACAGATGCTGCGTTTTGAAGTGCAGAACGCGTTACTTTCGTTGGATCGACGATGCCTTGTTCAAGCATGTTGACCCACTCGCCTGTTGCTGCGTTAAAGCCGATGCCGACTTCTTCAGATTTCAGGCGGTGAACGACGATTGAGCCTTCAAGGCCGGCGTTCGTTGCGATTTGGCGAACCGGCTCTTCAAGTGCACGAAGCACGATGTTGATGCCTGTTGCGACGTCGCCTTCTTGCTGAGTCGCAATTTCTGCTACTTGGTTGTAGACGTTCACAAGGGCTGTACCGCCGCCTGCAACGATGCCTTCTTCAACCGCTGCGCGTGTTGCGTTCAACGCATCCTCAATGCGCAGTTTGCGCTCTTTGAGTTCTGTTTCGGTCGCTGCGCCGACTTTGATCACTGCAACGCCGCCAGCAAGCTTCGCTAAGCGCTCCTGCAATTTCTCGCGGTCGAACTCGGACGTTGTTTCTTCCAGCTGGCTGCGAATCTGGGCTACGCGTGCTACGATTTTATCGGAGTCGCCGTTGCCTTCTACGATTGTCGTGTTGTCTTTAGACACAACGACTTTCGCAGCGCGTCCAAGCTGTGTGATGTTGGTTGATTTCAAATCAAGGCCAAGGTCTTCTGTGATGACTTCAGCGCCTGTAAGGGCTGCAATGTCTTCAAGCATCGCTTTTCTGCGGTCGCCGAATCCTGGAGCTTTGACAGCGACTGCATTGAACGTGCCGCGCAGTTTGTTGACGACAAGTGTTGCCAATGCTTCGCCTTCTACATCTTCAGAGATGATCAAAAGCGGCTTGCTTTGCTGAACGACTTGCTCAAGCACTGGAAGGATTTCCTGGATGTTGCCGATTTTCTTGTCTGTCACAAGAATGAACGGGTTTTCGAGCACCGCTTCCATTTTGTCGGAATCTGTTACCATGTACGGAGACTGGTAGCCGCGGTCGAACTGCATGCCTTCTACGACATCAAGTTCTGTTGTAAAGCCGCGTGATTCTTCCAATGTGATGACACCGTCGTTTCCAACGCGCTCCATCGCTTCAGCAATCAATTGGCCGACTTCTTCGTCGCCTGATGAGATGGCTGCTACTTGCGCGATAGATTCTTTGCCTTCGATTTGCTGTGAGATGGATTTCAAGTTTTCAACCGCATTTTCAACTGCAAGCTCGATGCCGCGGCGAATGCCGACAGGGTTTGCGCCAGCTGTTACGTTTTTCAGGCCTTCACGGATCATTGCCTGGGCAAGAACCGTTGCAGTCGTCGTACCATCGCCTGCGATGTCATTTGTTTTAGAAGCCACTTCCGCCACAAGTTTTGCGCCCATGTTTTCAAAAGCGTTTTCAAGTTCGATTTCTTTGGCGATTGTTACGCCGTCATTCGTGATCAGTGGAGCACCGAATTTCTTCTCTAAAACAACGTTGCGCCCTTTTGGCCCAAGCGTTACTTTTACTGCATCCGCTAATTTGTCTACACCTTGCAGCATCAAGCTGCGTGCATCTTCACTGAACTTAATTTCTTTTGCCATGATTCGCTTCCTCCTATGAATAAGAATTTATGATTGATTAGCCGACAATCGCAAGGATGTCGTTTTCACGTAAGATCAAGTATTCTTTGCCTTCGTATTTCAATTCTGTGCCCGCGTATTTCGAAAAGACGATGCGGTCTCCTTCGTTGACGTCCAGCTCAGTGCGCTGGCCATTTTCACGGATAAGTCCATTCCCTACCGCAATCACTTTGCCTTCCTGCGGTTTTTCCTGCGCAGTACCTGGCAAGACGATGCCGCTAGATGTCTTTTCTTCCACTTCGACGAGCTCAATGATGACACGATCTCCTAATGGTCTTAACAATTGAAACAGCCTCCTTCGATTTATATAGCGTCTAGTCGTTTAGCACTCTCTCTACTCGAGTGCTAACCCATAAACAAGTTTAATAAAATCTTCAGTTAATTGCAAGCAGAAACCCACAGGCATTTTGAATTCTTTGCGGGATTTTCCGTTAACCCCTACAATAAAAGAAGCACGTGAAAAGAAAGGAATCTACTCTATGACCACATCCCATAAACCAACTGTTTACCACAAGCCGCAAGGATCCAAACGAAATATGCGCACGCCGCTCCTTGTCCTGCTTGTTTTCGTAGCTGTCCAGCTGTTGCCGGTCTTTTTCATCGGGCCGACACTCGGCTATTTCCAAGACCAAGGGTTGGATGATGCCACTGCCCGTGCGTCCACTTCCGGCTGGCTCATTTTCCTGACAATGGGTCTCGGATTTCTCGCAACCATGCTCCTGATTATGCGCGACCGCAACTTTTTCAATATTTGGAAAGGCAAAAGATCCAGCCTGCCGAAAGCAATCGGCTGGGGCGTTCTTGGATTTTTGCTGTTGATCATCGGCCAATCGATTGCCGCCATGATTGAAATGGCGATCGGCATCGATCCAGGCTCTGAAAACACACAATCGCTTGTGCGCATCGCCGATGTCGTGCCGTATGCCATCATCGCTGTCGTCTTTTTCGGCCCGGTGCTCGAAGAACTCGTATTCCGCCGCGTCGTGTTCGGCTCGCTTATCCAAAGCACGAATTTCTGGCTTGCGACCGCCGTCAGTGCGCTGACGTTCGCACTCGTCCACTTTGAATTTACGCACCTGTTGCTGTACTTTACAACCGGCTTGATCCTCGCGTTCTTGTATCAGCGCACAAAGCGCATCATCACGCCGATCATTGCACATGTCATGCTGAACGGCTATGTTATGCTCATTCAGCTGAATATGGATAAAATCGAGAACTTCCTGAAGCAAATGGAAAATCTCCAATAAAAAAACGCTGTCCTTTTAAGGGCAGCGTTTTTTTATAAACAACAGCAAAACAAATCAAAAAATAAAAAGCCGTTTAACTTATGCTGATAATCAGGAGGTGATGTTAGGTGCAGCACGAGCGCTTTATTCAACAAACAATCGGATGGATTGAACTTCATTTACATGAGACGATCACCGCGCAGGATATTTCACGCGTCTCAGGGTTTTCGCCTTATCATTTTCACCGATTGTTTCAAAAAGCAATTGGCATGTCGACGGCAGAATATATCCGCAGCAGGCGCCTTGCCGGTGCGGCCAGCCAACTGCTGCATTCAGATGCGCGGATTATCGACATTGCATTTTATTACAGGTTCGAATCACAAGAAGCTTTTACACGCACATTCAAGCAAGCTTACCAATTGCCCCCTGGCCGCTTTCGCAAGCTGATGGGCACTGTTACTCAAAAGGAGGAGACGTTAATGGCGACACCAAGCGGATGGTTTTTAAGCGGGAGCCACCCCGAATGCTATGAAATAGGAACCGACCTGAAACGAGTCCACCAAGGAAGAGCATCGGGTTATATCAGATCCATTAAGACTGAATTCCCTGAACAATTCGCTACAATGATGCAGCAATT
>JASKZU010000191.1 GCA_030147455.1 Planococcus sp. (in: firmicutes)
GGCACCACGCCGGCCAGGCAGCTAACGAGCGCAGAAGCGGTCATGGCTGTGCCGCAAGCATTCGTAAAACCGACGCCCCGTTCATACGTACGGACAAAGATGCCTTCTTCAAGCGGAGTCGCATAGCTTAAATTGACGCCGTCCGAAAAATAAGGATTGTCGCTGCTATTAAAATAAGCAGCCCACTTCTCCTGATGGGCCTTCATGTTCTGCATATCAGCATCTACAAGTCCGATTAAATGGGGGTTCGGCACCGCCACAGCTGTAAACGGGATGTCTGCATCAACAAACGGCAATGGTTCATGCCGCCATTCGCTATGCGCTTCCCAAGTCATTGGCAAATCGGTCAATTCAAATGAGACAGGCGATATTTCGACGCTGTACATGGCGACCCCATCACTGGTTTCAGGCTGTTTTTGAACAGCCAAGTCCGCCTTCATCGTCTCGATTATGGCATGGTCTATACCATCGCGTTCGCAAACAAAACGCGCGACGCATCGCAGCCCATTTCCACACATGGAGGCTTCGGAACCGTCTGTATTAAAAACACGCATTTTGGCTGCACAGCGATCGGACGGGGAAACCGTCAGCAAACCGTCCACTCCGTCATCAAGCTTCGCCAATTGCTGCGCCATTTCCGCAAAATCCGCTCGCTCTTCTCCTTCATACAAGAAAAACGTATTCATCGAACCATGTACTTTTATCAATTCCATCTCCACAACTCCCTGTAGTTGGTTTACTTGGTATGCGCAGCGACCAGCTTCGCCATTTCATAAGCAGTTTTCGGCGGCTCTGCATCTGTCATCGCTTGAATCAGTTGCTCTTCTTCCCCTTCGAGCTTACGGATCGCCTCCATAAAGCTTGCCGGTGTCAGCTGTTCTTCTTCAAGCACATGAGCGAATCCTTGTTTTTCGAACAAATTGGCATTCAATATTTGGTCTCCGCGGCTTTTTTGTTTGGATAGCGGCACAAGCAACATCGGCTTTTTCAGTGCCAGGAATTCAAAAATGGAATTCGAGCCTGCACGTGATACGACTAAATCAGTTAAATGAAGCAAATGGGACAATTCATGCGTCACGTATTCAAACTGACGGTATTGGGGATGGTCATTGAGCTTTTCATCAGCATTGCCTTTACCGCACAAATGGATGATGTTATAGCGTTCTACCAGTTTGTCCAGATTTTCGCGGACCGCTTCGTTGATCAGCGCCGACCCTTGGCTTCCGCCCATCACTAGCAGCACTTTATAGCTATTGTCGAAATGGCATAATTCACGGCCTGTAGCTGCAGAACCGTCGAGCAATTCACTTCGGATAACCGACCCGGTGCATGTTGATTTTTCCTTCGGCACGTAGCGCAGAGTTTCTTTAAAGACCGTAAAAATATGGTCGGCGAACGGCAGCGCCAATTTATTGGCAAGGCCTGGCGTTACATCGGATTCGTGAATGATAACTGGAACCCCCATCAAACGCCCAGCCATCGCAACCGGCACTGAAACAAATCCGCCTTTGGAGAAAATGGCGACTGGCTTCGTCTTCCGGATGATATTCATCGCTTGCGTAAGCCCTGCTCCGACGCGAAACGGATCGGTGAAATTCTTCATGGAAAAATAGCGGCGCAGTTTGCCGCTTTCAATAGCATGATAAGGAACTTCTGGATAGGATTCCCGGATCAATTCACTTTCGATGCCTGTTTTTGAGCCGATATATTCTACGTGAAAACCCAGTTTCTCGAGTTCGGGCAGAATGGCTTGATTTAGTGAAACGTGGCCTGCTGTTCCGCCGCCCGTTAAAATGATTGTTTTGTTTTCCATCGGTTGTTCTACACTCCTGTTTTTATACGCGCAAGCCTATCGGCATTTGGCAGCGTTTCTGTGATATACTCGTCTTATTTGATAGTGCAACTGTATTGGGAGGCTGGACACATGTACGAAACCGCAAC
Source organism: Planococcus sp. (in: firmicutes) (assembly GCA_030147455.1). Lineage (GTDB taxonomy): Bacteria > Bacillota > Bacilli > Bacillales_A > Planococcaceae > Planococcus. The sequence continues at coordinate 1,942 of JASKZU010000191.1, forward strand.
AACAAGAGAAAAACTGGCGCTTTTACTGAAAATCGTCGTTCCGATTTTCATCACTCAAGTCGCTATGTATATGGTGACTTTTTTCGACATTTATATGACCTCCCGCTACGGGACAGAAGACTTGGCCGGCGTTTCCATCGGCTCTTCTTTTTGGGTGCCTGTTTATATTGGACTGGCCGGCATTCTGATGTCCATTACACCAATTGTAGCACAATTGATGGGAGCCAAGAAAAGAGACGGCGTAAAAGATGCTGTGCAGCAAGGAATGTACCTCGCCGTCATTCTTGCTTCTATCGTCTTCGCCTTTTTTTATTTCGGCATCGATTGGCTTCTAGGATTCATGGATTTAGACCCGGCTGTCAACGAAGTGGCAGGGCGCTATATTTTTGCGATGAGCCTCGGCTTGATTCCGCTGTTTGTCTATAATGCCCTGCGTTCTTATATCGACGCACTTGGCGCGACCAGGGTGACGATGTTCATTACGCTGCTGTCAGCTCCCATCAATGTATTTTTCAACTACTTGCTGATCTTCGGCAATTTTGGCTTTCCGGAAATGGGCGGGCCGGGCGCAGGCATGGCTTCTGCCATTACGTATTGGCTGGTGCTTGCCATCGCCGCATTCATCATCCATACGAACCAGCCGTTCAAGTCATATGATATCTTCCGGCGCTGGCCGCGCATTTCACTCAAGCGCTGGCGGGAAATCAGCGGCATCGGGGTGCCGATCGGCATTTCTATTTTTGCGGAAACGAGCATTTTTTCGGCGGTTACGTTTATGATGTCTGTCTATGGCACTATCACGATCGCTGCCCACCAAATCGCTTTGAATTTTGCTTCTCTTCTGTATATGCTGCCGCTCAGCATCTCGATGGGTGCAACGATCCTCGTCGGGTTTGAAATCGGGGCGAAACGGCTGCCGGATGCCAAACGCTATAGCTGGCTTGGCGTAGCAGCTGCCGTCAGCCTCAGTCTCATATCGTCAGGCATCCTGTACTTTCTGCGGGAGCCAATCGCGTCGCTTTACTCATCAGATCCGGCCGTGATCGCACTGGCCGTACAGTTCCTGATTTTTGCCGCGTTGTTTCAAGTTTCGGACGCTGTCCAGGCACCTGTTCAAGGTGCACTGCGCGGCTATAAAGATGTTAATATCACATTTGTTATGGCGCTTATCTCGTACTGGGTAATCGGATTGCCTGCAGGCTATTTGTTCGCTACCTACACAGATCTCGGTGCATTCGGCTATTGGGTCGGGTTGATTGCCGGCTTGACTGCCGGAGCGGTTACGTTATCCATTCGATTGCTGGTCATACAAAAAAAACTTGCCGCTCAATGAGCGGCAAGTTTTTTGTATAGCTGAACCAGCGCTTGTTTGTCGGATTCGGAAAGGTTGGATTCTTCAATCCGCCGGACGGCAAGCTCAAATTTTTCCTGGATCGAAAGACGAACACGCGGATGCGTCAATTCGTCGCGCAGTTCCACCAGTATGCTTTTTTCCATTTCGGATTGCGTTGTGATGCGCTGTATGCTTTGACGGTCGGGCCATAGCTGTTTATAAGCTTCGATCATGGCACATCCACCTGCTCCAGGTTTTCACCGATGACCACCACTTGGTTGCGCAGCTTCATGTATTCCGGCAGCCATTGTACCATGCCATAAGCATACTGAACCGAGTGCGGATAGCTCTGGCCGGCCAATGTGACATAACCCTTGATTCGGTAGACAGTGTCCGGCAGATTGCGCAGCCAGTCGTCAAACCGATCCCGTTCGACCGGCTCGTCGAAGTGGAGAATTTTTGTCTGGAGTTTCAACTTCGAAATCGGCGCTTTTTTCACTTCACCCCGTGCCGTGTGGTTCATGCCTTCCAGCAGCTGAAGCGGAATCTTCGCCTGCACTGTTTGCACGATGCGGGCTTTAGGATTAAGCTGCTGCAGTTCGAATATCACTTGGCTTTGTTCACCGTCGCTCAGCAAATCCGATTTGTTCGCCAACAGCAGATCAGCATGGCGGATTTGTTCGATAAACAACGAGCGGACTTGCGGCGAAAGCTGGTCGCGTTCTAGAAAGCGCTTGCTGTCTGCCACGGTCACAATGCCGCGAAAGTTCAATTGCTCGGCAAACAGCGGCGAGAAAATAGCATCCAATGCTTCGACCGGATGGGCTGCGCCAGTCGTCTCAATCAGCAACACGTCGAATTCTGATTCGGCGAGAAGGGTCTGGATTTGCGCTTCGGATTTTTCCGAGCCGCTGCAGCAAATGCAGCCGTCCAATATTTCCTTTAACGGCACGCCGTCTCCCACTTCTTCAGAATCAAAGTTCATGGAGCCTAGTTCGTTCATGAAAATTGCCGGCTTTAATCCTTTTTGCTTGAACTCCATAATCATTTTTTTCAGCAGCGTTGTTTTCCCGCTTCCGAGAAACCCGCTGAACAAATATACATCTACCATCGACTCACCCTTTCTCTCTCCGTGATGAGAAAAGGCCCGCAGATGCGGACCTTTTCAGTTTGTTACTCTTCAGTTTCAGTTTCGGCTTCCTCATCGGCAGCTTCGGCTTCAGTTGCTTTGTCATCCACCGACAATCCTGCCTGCTCGGACACTATGCGTGTTGCTGCTTCAAGCTGTGGATCTTCCGTGCGGATTTTCTCGCGCAGTGCATCCATGACCGCATACGTCGTGTCTTCAGTCAAAATGCCGTCCGCTTCGAGTTCATTGTCTTCCTGGAACTCTGTAACAGCCTGTTCCATTTCGTCTTCAAATACGCCGTCGACATCGCCGACATCATAGCCGAGCGCATCCAGCATTTTTTCTGCCGTCTGCACTTGTTCGGAAATAGTGCCGTTCTTCAGTTCGACTGTCGCATCCAAAAATGGCAGTGAAGCATATTCCGGATAAGCTACTTCTTCGTCAGGCTCGATGCCTTTTTCGTGGATCCAGTTGCCATCCGGCGTCAGCCATTTGGCCGTGGTGAACTTCAAGTTCGATCCATCTGCCAGGTCATTGGCCGTCTGCACGGTACCTTTGCCGAATGTTTTTTCACCGACTAATGTAACACCTGCAGATTCGCTCATCGCCCCTGCCAAAATCTCAGATGCCGATGCGCTGCCTCCATCGATCAAAAGCGTCACTGGTATGTCCAGCTTTTCAACATTTGTCGCCAAGTATATTTCCGGTTCTTCGCCTTTTGCCTGAACCTCAAACATCGGTTCGCCTTCCGGGATAAAGAGGTTGGAAATATCGAGTGCCGTATTCAGCAAGCCGCCTGGGTTTTGCCGCACATCAAGAACAGCCACTTCCATTCCCTCTTCTTCCATTTCTGCAATAGCTTCCAGCAATTCATTGTACGTGTTTTCAGAAAAGCTCGTAATGTTGATATGTGCAACCTGGTCATTGACCATCTCTGCATATACCGTCTCGATCGGGATTTCATCGCGGACGATCGTGATCTCAATCGGGTCGGCAGCTT
>JASKZU010000296.1 GCA_030147455.1 Planococcus sp. (in: firmicutes)
TGTGCTTGATATCATTTGCTATGTTGTCCTCCCCTACTTTATCTGGAACTATGGCCGCGAACCGATCGGTGACTACTGGTCGATTCTGTTATCAACCGTTCCTGGCTTTGTTTATACCATCTACAGATTTTCCAAAGAACGCGAACTCAATATAACAGGCCTTTCGGTAATTCTGGTTCTTTTGCTTAGCACGATGGTGAATTTACTATCAAAAAACGCAGAAAGCATGCTATGGAATCAAGTATATTTTGGCTACGCCTACGGCTTCGTATTTTTAATATCCATCTTACTTAGAAAACCATTAGCTCTGGTATTTGCCGTTGATTTTGTGTATTTACAAGGATTTGCAAGAAAAGACAGCAAAGCTTTGTTCTCCAAAAAGCCACTCTTCTTTTGGTTTCAACTATTGACGGCATTGATGTTTGTAAACAGCCTTTTTCAAAATTCCTTTAAAGCTTGGCTGCTTTCCTCTTACGGAGTTGATGGCTATGGACACATGCTGATTTACTTAAAAGTCAGCGGTTGGATATTTTCCGGCTTGATTATAGCCGGTTTCTTTTTTGTCGGCCATAAAGTAAATGTCCAAATTGAAAAAGATAGTATTGCTCCCGTAGCTTTACTGCCACATGAAACGGGAAAATAAAAGATCGGTCCGAAAGAAAGTACTTATTCAATTTTGCCTACAGGGGCGCCAGAAAAACTCTATAGCGACGATTTCAGGGCTGCTTGGACTTGTTTTTCCAAATAGTTTTTTAGCTTGTCCAAGTCGTCGTCGGGAAAAATGGCCTGTTTACTTCCGATCGCATACGCTTCAGCGACCGCGCGGATGAGTGGCCGAAATTCTGCCGGTAACGCTGATTGCCCCCAAGTTCCCGCTTCTTGTTTAGACTGCACGCTTCCCTTCAGCACGTACCAGTAGACCCGAATGGAATTCAGCACACAGTAAACCGGGTCCTGGTGAATGTTTTCGAGGCATTCGCTGAAGTCTACCAGGATTGAGGCCAAGTAATCACTATGGGAAACATTCGGAAAAACGGCTTGAACCGGTTGACCCGCCAGGCAGATGCCCCGGTGGTTGATAACTTGGATATGCGCTGCTAAATCCGCATCGCTTTTTTCGTCGTCATTTAAATAAATAGCTGTTCCTGCTTTTAGCTCTTCTGTGTATGTTTCCCGCCAAAACTCACTGTAATGAAAATCATAAAGGGATGGATGTTTCCATTTATTCAATTGTGAAAGCGTCAGAGAGCTGACTTCTATCGGAAAAGGTTTTGTGGAATGCTGTAATAAGAACCGAACCAGTTCACGCTTGATTTCGGCATCCAATTTTTCATTTGTCGCAACGATCAAATCTATATCGCTTCGGGCCGGATTGAATCCTCCCATCGCAAGAGAACCGTGCAAGTAAACCCCTACAAGTTCCTTTCCAATAATATCGGCAATTCCTTCTTTGACTTGACACACTGTCTTCGTTATTTCCACTGGACAGTTCCCCCATCGAATGTTCATCCCGTTACCTCCTGCAGAGATAATTTACTCTTTTTAATTAAATGCCTATTTCTAAAATTTTATATCTTTACAAGTAAAATATAACTATTTATGAATTCTAAAGGTAATTACTTTCATAAAAAAAGGATTTTTATTTCAAAAATATGTCTTAAATGTTTCAAAAAACGAAAAATCGGAAACAACATGTGCATAAGGAGGAACAAATTAGTTACAAAAGACCACCTAAGAATCTAAAAGACTTGGAGATGAAGAAGATGAAGACCAGAAGAACATTCAGATCGTACCTTACACCGGAAACAGATGAAGCCGGACGCAACGTTTCATGGAGTGCCATTATTGCAGGGGTCGTTACTTTTATTGCCTTTTTAATTATGTTTAGTTTAATCGGTTCTGCAATCGGTCTTGGGGTTACGGACGTAACATCAAATGATCCATTTAAAGGCGTAGGTACAGGCTTAGCTATTTGGGGCGTTTTAACGCTGCTCATCTCGCTATTGGCAGCCGGCTTCGTAGCCGGTATTACTGCTGCACGTGTAGGCTTGATCCACGGATTTTTGACATGGGCCACAAGCGTCATTATCTTGTTCGTCCTACTAACGTTCACAACGATTAATACATTCCAAACAGTCGGTTCGATTTTCGGAAGCGTCGGCAGTGCCGTTGGCCAAGGCGCCGGCTCTGTTGCATCTACTGCTGGGAATGCAATTCAATCTACATTCAATAGCGTAACAGATAATTTTACTGGTGTGGATACAGATGAATTGGAAGGTAATGTTCAAGAAATCCTGAGCGATACAGACATTCCTGAATTGCAGCCTGGTTACTTGGAAGGCCAACTGGAAGAAAGCCGCAACGAAGTGTTGGAAGCCGGCAAAGATTTGGCAGTCAACCCTGAGAACTCGGATGCAATTCTTTCGGATTTGAGCGATTCCCTAACAGCTAAATCAGAAGAAATTCAAAACGCCGCTGACGAAGAAGCAATTGCTAACGCGGTTGAAAGCAACACAGACCTCAATCAAGCTGAAGCTGAAGAAGCGACAGCCAACATCGTTGACGGCCTGAACCAAGCAAGCACTCAAGCAAGCGAACAAATCGAAAATGCACAAGTAGCATTGGAAGATGCTTCACAGGAACTGGAAAGCACAATCACTGATTTGCGCCAGTCAACTGAAGAAGCAACGCAAACTGCATCAAAAATCTCCATCTGGGGATTTGTAGCCCTTCTATTAACGATGATCGTCACTTCGATTGCCGGCATCTTGGGCTCAAGCTTTGTACGCAGAGAACGTGTCGTTAACAAATAACCCGTTCTCTTCCCCTTCAGGACAGCTCCTGGAGGGGTTTTGTTTGTTCAATCGCTGATTACTCCAAGTTTTTATACAAAAAAGGACATTCGCTGGAATGCCCTTTTAGCCGGTCTGTTCTTTTGTTTCGATATCTTGTACAACGTCTTGCAATGTGACATTTGCCAGTACTTTCTCCATGGCGGACTGTGCTGATGCAAACAGCGGCTCTACCGTATTTTGGATGTTTCTGCCGACTGGGCAATCCGGATGCGGGTTGCCATGGATGCTGAACAATTCATTTTCCTGGACTACATCCACCGCTTTGTAAATATCAAACAGTGAAATATCCGCCAGTTCTTTGGTCAGTCTTGCTCCTGCGATACCAGGCTTCACTTCAATAAGCCCGGCTTTTTT
>JASKZU010000299.1 GCA_030147455.1 Planococcus sp. (in: firmicutes)
GATTGCCGCGATTGAAGGCGACAACCAGCGCATGATGCTGTCTGCTCTTCGCAAGCTGACGCGTTCCGCGCCGTACAATTTGATCGCCAAAAAACGCGAAGCGTCGGAAAAACTGATCGATGCAGAGAAATATGTAGTTTAATTGGTACTGGGAATTAGAGATAAATGATGGACCAAATGCATTGATCGTCTAGCGGCAATAGTGGAGCGGGAACAGTTTTGTTCCCGCTTTTTTTAGTGGAGATGCGTTCAAGTCGACGGTTTTGGAGCTTTTTGATATGCTTGCATTGAATGTTAGGAGGAGACAACATGATCCACTATTATGCATACCCGAAATGTTCTACATGCCGAAACGGCAAAAAATGGCTGGAAGCGAACGATCAAGAGTTCAACTATATCGATATCTCACAAAATCCGCCTTCTGCTGCAGAACTAAAAAAAATTCATGAAACAACAGGCATTGAATTAAAGAAATTTTTTAATACAAGCGGACAGAAATACCGCGAGCTTGGACTGAAGGAAAAACTGCCCGCCATGTCGGAAAGTCAACAGTATGAACTGCTTGCCTCGGACGGTATGCTGATCAAACGGCCGCTCGCTTGGGACGGTACTCAAGCAACACTTGGCTTTAAGGAAGATGCGTTTGCGGAGGCGTGGAACTGACAGTTCTGCTATCTTGTTTTTCAAGGCTGGATATGGCAAACTTAAGTTGAGTTTATTACATATTTGGAGGGGTTTGGATGAGCACACCACAAGAGCTTCGCTATTCAAAAGAACATGAATGGGTTAAAGTCGAAGATGGCAAAGCACGCATCGGCATTACCCATTTTGCGCAGGACGAACTTGGAGACATCGTATTTGTCGAGCTGCCGCAAGTTGGCGACCAACTGAAAAAAGACGAGCCGTTCGGCAGTGTGGAATCGGTTAAAACGGTTTCTGAATTGTATGCACCGGTTAGCGGAACGATTGTCGAAGTCAACTCCGATTTGGAGGACAACCCGGAATTCGTCAACGAATCCCCATACGAGCAAGCGTGGATGGTCGTGATCGAAGCTCCTTCCGAAGACGAAATCAACGGATTGATGTCCGCTGACGAATACAAAGAAATGACAAACGAGTAAGTTCCAGAAGCGCCTATTTTTCGGCGCTTTTTTTCATAGACTGATGCCCTAGGGGGAAAAGTGATGGAGAAAGTGATTGTGGTGGAAGGCAGAAGCGACAAAACCCGGATTGCGCCCTTGATTGCAGAACCCGTGACGATTCTTTGCACAAATGGTACAGTTAGTGCAACAAGACTTGAGGAAATGCTGCTGCCGTTCGAAGGCCAGGACATTATCGTTTTGGTGGACGCGGACAGCTCAGGCGAAAAACTGCGCAAACTCATCAAACGCGAGTTTCCGGAAGCACGCCATTTCCATATCGACCGCAGCTATAAAGAAGTGGCAACAACCCCACTGAAAAAGCTCATTGACGTACTCATTGCGGCAGATGTACGAGTCTTTAATCCAGTAGTAAGGAATGACTGTTATGAACGAATGGACACATAAAGAATGGCTGAAGGCCATGAATACAGAAGGCGCAGCAGCCTTTTACCTTTATACGCCGATGTGCGGGACTTGCCAGGTAGCCAGCAAGATGCTGAATGTGGTAACTGAATTGCTTCCTGACTTAGAGATTGGAAAAGCGAACCTGAATTTTGTACAGGAAGTGGCAGCACTATATGAAGTAGAAAGCGTACCGTGCTTGTTGATTTCAGAAGGCGGAAAGTTGAAAGAAAAAGTATATGCATTTCAATCGGTCCCGTATTTGTATGATAAATTAAAAACAGTTGACGAATATAGTCGGCCATGATAGATTTAAATTCTGAAATTAACTTTATAGCGTCACTCTTATTAAGAGAGGTGGAGGGAAGTGCCCGATGAAGCCCGGCAACCGTCATGAAAATGAAATGGTGCCAAGTCACTCAAAGCGAACGCTTTGAAAGATGAGAGAACGGTTTAGTGTGTTAACACCTGCGCCTTTCTGCTTGTCTGAGCAGAAAGGCTTTTTTGTTTTCAATTGCCTAAGCGGATTTATTGAAAAGAAAAGCAGACGCAATACATCGCAGAACTAGATTTAGGAGAGTGTCCAATCATGATTGAATTAAAAGGATTGACCAAAATATTCGACACTGGAAAAGCACGACTTACTGCTGTCGACCATATTGACCTGTCAATACCGTCTGGAGAAATATTTGGCATCATCGGCTATAGCGGAGCCGGCAAAAGTACGCTGATCCGTTTATTGAACGGTTTGGAAAAACCGACCGGCGGTGCAGTGGAAATCAATGGCCAAAGCATCACCGCCATCTCAGGCGGGAAACTGAGAGCCGCGCGCCAGAAAGTCAGCATGATTTTCCAGCATTTCAATTTGCTGTGGTCGCGCACCGTACAGGAAAACATCGAATTTCCGCTGGAAATAGCTGGTGTCCCGAAAGAGCAGCGACGCAAACGTGCATCTGAACTGATTGAACTGGTCGGTTTGGAAGGCCGTGAAACCGCTTATCCATCCGAACTTTCCGGCGGCCAAAAGCAGCGCGTCGGCATCGCACGCGCGCTTGCCAACGACCCGGAAGTACTGCTTTGCGATGAAGCAACGTCCGCACTCGATCCGCAAACGACAGATGCCATTCTCGACTTGCTGGTCGATATCAACAAACGCCTTGGCTTGACGATTGTCCTTATTACGCATGAAATGCACGTCATTCGGAAAATCTGCCACCGCGTAGCTGTTATGGAATCAGGGCGCGTTGTAGAACTGGGCGAAGTGCTTAGCGTGTTCCAGCATCCCAAAGAAGACATTACGAAACGCTTTGTTGCGCAAGTGACAGAGACGGAAGATTCGGCAGAAACGGTTCGCCATTTGCGCGAGCAGTATCCAGAAGGGCAATTGGTGAAGCTGGCCTTTATCGGCGAACAGGCAGAACAGCCGATCTTAACGCGGCTTATCCGTGAGCACAATATCGAAGTGAACATCGTTCACGGGAACATTTCACACACACAGCGCGGTGCATACGGCACGCTTATCCTTCAGTTAAAAGGGGCTTCGGCAGAAGTCGAAAAGGCGATTGCTTCACTTGCTGCCTATGAAGTGCAAACGGAGGTGATGAGCCATGAGTGAGTCGTTGTTTCCGAATGTCAATTGGGAGAATATGTGGGAGGCAACTGTTGAGACAATTTACATGACTGCCGTCTCTACACTCTTCACATTTATCATCGGCCTTATTCTGGGCGTTATTTTGTTCCTGACCGCACCAAAGCAGCTGTGGGCAAATAAATTGGTCAACTGGCTGTCTGGAGCATTCGTCAATATTTTCCGCTCGATTCCGTTTATCATCCTGATCATCTTGCTGATCCCATTTACGAAGTTTTTAATTGGCACTATCCGCGGGCCGAACGCGGCATTGCCGGCCCTTATCATCGGTGCCGCGCCTTTTTATGCACGCATGGTCCTGATCGCCTTCAAGGAAATCGATAAAGGCGTCATCGAAGCAGCCCGGTCCATGGGCGCCACAACTTGGACGATTATCCGCAAAGTGTTGCTACCGGAATCCAAACCGGCTTTAATTTCCGGTATTACGGTGACGGCGATCGCTTTGGTCGGCTATACTGCAATGGCTGGTATCATCGGCGCAGGCGGACTTGGTACGCTAGCCTTCCTCGACGGTTTCCAAAGAAGCCGCGAAGATGTCACGCTTGTCGCAACCATCCTGATTTTGATCGTCGTATTCGCCATTCAGTTCCTCGGTGATTACTTGACGAGAAAAGCAGACAAACGTTAATCCATAAAATTCAAAGACCAATATAAATCGGGCTCTCTGCCTGTTCTTTATAAAACAACACTTAATAGAAGAAAAGGGGAATTTTGTAATGAAAAAATTAGTGTTCGGCTCATTTGCAGCAGTATTGGCATTATCCGCTTGCGGCGCAGGAGAAGACAATGCCAGCAACGGTTCTGGTTCTGGAGAAGAAACAGAAACAAGCACATTAACAGTGGGTGCATCCAACGTCCCGCACGGTGAAATTCTTGAGCAAGCACAGCCGATTTTGGCAGAACGTGGAATCGAGCTGAAAATCGAAACATACCAAGACTATATTCTTCCAAACCAAGATCTTGAATCAGGAGATTTGGATGCCAACTACTTCCAGCACATTCCGTACTTGGAAGGGCAAGTAGCAGACCACGGCTATGATTTCGCCAACGCCGGCGCGATTCACATTGAACCGATGGGCATCTATTCCACAGACGTCAGCTCTTTAGATGAGATCCCGGAAAACGGAACCATCTTGATGAGCAACTCAGTGGCTGAACACGGCCGTATGTTGTCGATTCTTGAAGCAGAAGGCTTGATCAAGCTGGATGAAAACGTTGAAAAGACAAGAGCAGAAATTAGCGACGTTGTAGAAAATGAGAAAAACATCCAGTTTGAAACACAATATGAGCCGGCATTGCTCGTTCAGATGTATGAAGCAGGTGAGGGCGATGCAGTATTCATCAACGCCAACTATGCAATCGATGCAGGGTTGAGCCCGTTAAATGATTCTATCGCACTTGAAGCTTCTGATTCTCCTTACGCTAACTTGATCGTTGTGCAAGCTGGAGACGAAAACGACGAAAACATTCAAGCGCTTGTTGAAGTATTGACTTCCCAGGAAATTCAAGACTTTATTCTTGAAGAGTGGGACGGCGCTGTTATTCCAGTCGAATAATAAAAATGCATAAAAAGCCATTCCCCCGGGAATGGCTTTTTTGTATGCAGTTCTAGCTAAATATGGTGAAAACAGAAGGTTGTGCAATATTTTTATTTTATTGTAATAATAAAAATATTTCGCGTATGTGAAAAAAGCTATTAGGTTTTCCGGAAATGTGGTAGTTTCACATAATAAAACAGTAAACAATTGTTTACACGGGGAGGACAATATCATGAAATTTAAGTTTGGCCTGCTGCCGCGTATCATTGCAGCAATTGCGCTGGGCGTCTTGATCGGTTCGATAGTTCCAGAAAGATATGAAGCGATCATCCGAATTTTTGCCACTTTCAACGGTATATTCGGCGGATTTTTAAACTTTGTTGTACCGTTGATCATTCTTGGCTTTATTGCACCGGGAATCGCTAAACTTGGCAAAGGCTCCGGAAAGCTTTTAGGGCTGGCTACATCAGTGGCTTATCTTTCTACAATCGTAGCTGGGGTTTTGGCGTTTGCAGTTGCTTCTACATTCTTGCCGAATTTGATGACAGGCGGATCGCTTGAAAGCCTGGATGATCCCGAACATGCACTTGTATCAAGTTTTATCCAACTTGAAATCCCTCAACTGTTCGGCGTGATGAGTGCACTTATTCTGGCGTTTTTGCTAGGTATCGGAATGGCTTCGATCGAAAGCAGAACAATGGCTTCGTTCTTCGAGGAGTTCCAGGCAATCATTGAGAAAGTAATTACTGTAATTATTATTCCGCTATTGCCGATTCACATTTTCGGTATTTTTGCGAACATGGCATATGGCGGTGCAGTAAAAGAAATTCTTTCGCTGTTTGCCGTCGTCTTTATCTTGATTATTG
>JASKZU010000003.1 GCA_030147455.1 Planococcus sp. (in: firmicutes)
CTACTGCCAACGTTTCGCATCCTGCAAAACAAGGGCTTGTCCAAAGCCTTGGCGTCTTTTTCGATACCATCATCATTTGTTCTGCCACTGCGTTTGTTATTATCTTGGCAGATTTGTACCGAACGCCTGGCCAAGAAGGCGTCTTATTGACACAAGCATCACTTGATGTGCATCTCGGTACATGGGCGCCTTATTTCCTGGCCATCGCCATTACATTCTTTGCGTTTAGCTCGATCGTCGGTAACTATTACTACGGGGAAACGAACATCGAATTTATTAATGCGCATGGCATTTGGCTGACAATTTACCGACTTGGTGTACTTGACATGGTGATGTTCGGATCTATCGCCCAGGTAGAGCTTGTCTGGAACATGGCAGATCTCTTTATGGGAATGATGGCGGTCATCAACCTTGTCGTTATCGCGCTGCTCGGTAAAATTGCATTCCGTGTGCTCGATGATTACATGGGACAGCGGAAGTTGGGCGAAAATCCAACATTTTACTCGAAAAATATTCCTGGCTTGAAAAATACAGAATGCTGGGGCGATGAAGAAAATCGTCACGACGAATAAACTTCTTGCCTCTTCCGCCTTGGCGGGAGAGGTTTTTTCGGGAACCAGCGGCTCTGCTGAGCGTCCTGTAACGAAACCGTAATGAAAAATACACGAAAACCATTTCTGCAGCACGTTCTGCTATGATAGAATGAACTATTGATATTAGCTGGTTTTTGTTTAGGTTCGATCCGGTACAGCACCGGCAATCAAAAAAATTTACTGGCATTTGAGGAGAATCAACGAATGGAAAAAATCTGTGTAGTTGGATTAGGGTATATCGGTTTGCCGACAGCGGTCATGTTCGCAAACCATGGTTATGAAGTTCACGGAGTGGACGTTAACGAAAAAGCGGTAAGCATGCTGTCTGCAGGACAGATCCATATAGAAGAACCGCATCTTCAAGATTACTTGAACCGAGCGCTTGAAAAAGGAACTTTTACAGTTGCAGCAAAACCGGCTGAAGCCAATATGTTCATCATTGCTGTCCCGTCTCCAATTGCGGAAGACAAAACAGCCAATATGGATTATATCCGTGCAGCAACCGAATCGATTGTGCCGTTTTTGAAAAAGGGCGATTTGGTCGTCTTGGAATCAACAGTTCCGCCTCGTACCGTACTGGACGTCATGATGCCGATTCTTGTAAAGAGCAACTTGGAAATCGGGACAGAATTGTTTATTTCGCATTCGCCGGAACGCGTGATTCCAGGAAAAGTGTTTGAAGAACTCGTGAAAAACGACCGTATTATCGGCGGCATCAACGAAGAATCTTCAAAACGCACGCAAGTGTACTACGAATCGTTCGTTAAAGGTGAGTTTATCTTAACGGACGCGACTACTGCTGAGATGGTTAAAGTGATGGAAAACACTTACCGCGACGTCAACATCGCATTCGCCAACGAAATCGCCAAGATTTCAGACAGCATCGGTGTGGACGCCTGGGAAGCGATCCGTCTTGCCAACCACCACCCGCGTGTCAACATCCATACGCCGGGCCCTGGCGTCGGCGGGCACTGCATCGCAGTAGATCCGTGGTTCCTGGTTGAAAAAGAAAAAGATCTTTCGCAGATTATCCATTTATCCCGCAACACAAACGATGGCATGCCGAAATATACGGCTGATAAAGTCGACGATATCCTAAAAGATGTTGCCGATGCCAAAGTGGCCGTATTCGGCTTGGCTTTTAAAGGCAATATCGATGACATCCGTGAAAGTCCTTCTATGGAAGTGCTCGATCATTTAAAAGCGAAAAACTTGCGTATTTCGTCATTCGACCCGCACGTTAAAGAAAACAAAGCGCCGTTCCAGACGCAAAGCTACGACGAGGCAGTCGATGGAGCAGATTTGATCGTCATTTTGACGGATCATAAAGCATTTAAAGACTATAACCCTGAAACACTCGGTCAAACGATGCGCAACAAAGCCATCTTTGATACGAAAAATGCCATCAGCCGCCAAGCATACGAACAAGCTGGCTTTACGGTTTACCGCCTTGGCGACGGCAAAGACAATCCGAAAAATTAAAATACACAGCCGCATTTTCGAATCTTTGAAAATGCGGTTTTGCATGGAGGCGCGAATTATATGAAGGAAGAAATCCTTGGCGTTACTGTCAATAAAGAAAGCGAACAGCAGCTGCTTGCAAATATTCAGTCTGACATTGAGCAGGGCCGCAAATCACGCATTGTCGCCATCAATCCTGAAAAAGTCATGATGGCATCAAAAGACCCGGCGCTGCGCGCGCTGTTGAACGAATCCACTTATCAAATTCCAGACGGCGTCGGAATCAAAATCGCTTCCCGCATGCGCGGCGGCAGCATCCGTGAACGCGTGACCGGCATTGGCATGATGGATGCGCTCCTGCAGCTGGCGGATCAGCATCAGCACCGCATTTTCATGTATGGCGCCAAACGGGCAACGGTAGAACTCGCAGCTCAAAATATTCAGGCGAAATACCCGAACTTGGTCATCGCAGGAACACTGGATGGCTATGAAAAAAATCCCGACAACATTGTTCGCGCCATCAACGAAGCCCGCCCTCAAATTCTCTTTATCGCACTCGGAAGCCCGAAACAGGAATTGTTTATCCGAGAGCATATGGATAAATTGGAGGCTAATATTTTTCAGGGAGTAGGCGGCAGCTTTGATGTTTACAGCGGCAACGTCAAGCGCGCACCAAAGCTGTTTTTGAACACAGGCACTGAATGGCTATACCGTTTATTGAGCCAACCCTCACGCATTAAACGCCAAATGGCCTTGCCGCAATTTTTGCTGAAAGCGGTACGGGACAAAGGCGGGGCGCGCTGATGAAAGTTGTACACATCATTAGCGGAGGAGAAACCGGTGGTTCGAAAAAGCATTTGCTGCAACTTTTGTCCAACTCTCCGGTAGAGGCAGAGTTGCTGCTTTTAACAGAAGGCGCTTTTGCAGAAGATGCCAGAAAAGCACAAATTCCGGTCACTGTCATTCAGCAAAGCAGCCGGCTGGACCGTTCTGCAGGAAAAAAAGTAAAAGGCTTTTTGAAAAATGGCGGTTTTTCACATGTCCATTCCCACGGGGCACGCGCAAATTTTCTCATCAACTCGATTTATAAAAACATAGACATTCCTTGGTTTATTACCGTACACAGCGACCCGACATTGGACTTTTTGCATCAGCCAAAACCGCTGGCTAAGATTTTCACGAAGCTGAACCAGCGTGCGATGAGACGTGCCGATCATTTATTCGCCGTGTCGGAAAAGTTCAAAGAAATGCTGATCGGCATGGGTGTTCAACCGAAGAAAATTACGCCGGTCTTTAACGGCATTAATTTTCACGAAACTTTGCCGCTGTTCGATAAAGAGGCGATTCGCAGTGGGCTTGGTGCGAACCAAAAAGACTTTGTATTTGCCATTGTCGCGCGCCTTCATCCGGTCAAAGGACATGACTTGCTGCTGGAAGCATTTGCTAATCTCAAGCAGCCGCAACCCAAGCTGTGGGTAATCGGAGAAGGGGCATTGCGCCAAAAGTTAGAGCAGCAAGCACGGCAGCTCGGAATTCAAGAACAGGTCGATTTTCTTGGCAGCCGCAATGATGTAAACGAATTGCTATATGCAGCGGATGTCTCTTTACTGACCTCCCACAGTGAAAGCTTTCCTCTTGTTTTATTGGAATCAGCTGATATGGCAACGCCGGTGCTCTCAACAAATGTTGGCGGTGTTCCTGCTTTGGTTGATCCGGGCAAAACCGGTTGGATTGTTGAACCTGGCCGTATAGATGCACTTCAATACGCAATGGAAAAAGCCTTGGCAGCAGATACAGAAACAATGGGCC
>JASKZU010000020.1 GCA_030147455.1 Planococcus sp. (in: firmicutes)
ATGCTACCGGCCGGCCATCGTCTTGAGTCAATTGTGTATCCGGGGAAGTCTGTTCCATCCCGAAAGGTGTGCCAAGAAGTTCATCCAGTTCATTTTTCGTCTGATTGTTGGTCATGGTCACTGTCTCCTTTAAGTTCAATTTGCTGCTGTTGACTGATGGTGCGCGAATGGTGCTGATCTACAGTGAGGCGCGCATAATCCAATTCCATGCGCAATTGCTCGACATCGCTCGACAACACTTGTTTAAGATCAGCTTCCATCAATTGCTGCATCGACCGCAGCATGTCCCGCGTTTCCTGAAGCGCGATCCGCATTTCCATATCTTTGACCGGCTGGCCGACAAGCAAGCTGTATTTCTCAGTCAGCTCGATGGCCGAGTCTAAATGCGAATAAAAAAACGGTTCGGCCAAATAAAACTTGCGGGGATTTTGCTGAACGATCGTTAAAATTTTATTAGAAATTTTTACCATATCCATCAACTGTTTAAAAGAGGAAATGGATCGCACTTTATAGTAATGGCTTTGCAAGGTTTTGATTTTTTCTTTGCCTTCCTTAATTTGCACACGTATGCTTCGGTATTCACTGCGCGTCATGCCGAGCTGTTTGGAATCGCTCGACAATTGGTATTGTTTTATCGTGGTGTTGCTGGCAATATATGATCCAGCCGCAACGACCCCAGAAGCGAGCAAACCGATTTCTGCACCTAAATACAAAATCGGAAACATGGCGGACATAATCGGGAGGCTGACCGATTGCCTTTTGATAAAGTTTTCGATCGGCTTAATGGGCTTCATGTTAGACCCCTCCTTAACAACTACTAGTGTATACGCATTACGCTGCAAAAAGTTTCATTCCTAAATGTACATCTGCCTCTATTTTACGTGAAGAGCGGTATCAACACAAACTTGCGGGACTTTCGGAAACTATCCTTAAAGCACTTTACAAATTCCCAATTTTTTGGCACAATGTTTATAACCTAATGCAAAGCGGGTAATCAATACTACTAAAGAATAGCGTAAAGAAAGTTTTTAGATTTGTTTGACTTTTATAGTCAATTTGATATAATTAAGGAAATTCAAGATACGAGCACCACGAAAGCTATTCACGTATTACCAAAAGTGATCAGCAAAGGGATGGTACTTTTGGTAATATGTGAATTTTTTTACGGAAAGTTCGCATATTGAAAATTTCATTTACCACAGGAGGTAATTTAACATGCAAGAAGGTACAGTAAAATGGTTTAACTCAGAAAAAGGTTTTGGCTTCATCGAAGTAGAAGGCGGAGATGACGTATTTGTACACTTCTCAGCGATTCAAGGCGAGGGCTTTAAAACGCTTGACGAAGGACAACGTGTGGAATTTGAAGTCGAGGAAGGCAACCGCGGACCTCAAGCTACTAACGTAACTAAACTTTAATTCTCCAAGAGCTGCCGTAAAGGCAGCTCTTTTTTTATTGTTTTAAAGCAGCCGTGATTGTTTAATGTTCCGCCTCTCGGGGGTATATCTTTAAGTAGACTGTTAGTTACTGATAAGACGAAGGAGGATTCGATATGCAAGGTAAAGTAAGAGAATTTAACGACGATGAAGGTTATGGCTATATCGAAGGTGACACAGGTGAAATGTTTTACTTTGAGACAATCAATATCAACGAAGAAGGCTTCCGACGTTTTATGCCGGATCAGCACGTTGAATTTACGATTTATGACGGGGCTTCCGGCAAAGAGCGTTTAGCGACAAACGTCACGTTGGTTTTTTAACTTTGTTGGAGGTGCATGGAAATGTTGAATAGTCAATCGAACATAGCAATGCCAAGTGAGCAGCAGCAACAGGACACATACCAAAAATTACGCGCTCGTGCGCAGCAATATTTAGAATCCAAACCGTCTGCTTTGGATTCTGCAGGCCAGTTTGCATTGCTGGCACCGGATTTGTTTCATTTATTGACGCGCTTGATGCTTGATAGTCGCGTCGATAAAAAAAGCAAAGCTTACGTTGGCGGCGGCTTGCTGTACTTTGTCGCTCCGATCGACGTGTTGCCGGAGTTTCTGGTAGGGCCTGGCGGTTATTTAGATGATGTGATCGTAGCAGTGTTTATCATTGATACGGTTTTGAACCGTTTGCCGCAGGATATCGTGTCTGAACACTGGGCAGGCGACGATGACTTGCTTGAAAGCTTGCGGAAACTGGTGGGCTCAGGAAACAAATGGATGTCTAAACTGCCAGCAGGCAGATTGATTCGTACATTTACTAAATAAACAGCAAAACCCCCTGCAGATCATTCTGCAGGGGGTTTTTCGATCGATTAGTTTGTGATGCCTTGCGTTTCTTTCCAGTCCAAGAACTCATCATAAGTAAGCTGCTTGTCGAGGATCGAACCGTCTTCACGGATTTCAATCACGCGGTTTGCAACGGTTTGGATAAACTGATGGTCATGGGAAGTGAAGACCATGGCGCCTTTAAAGGCAATCATGCCGTTATTGAGCGCTTGGATCGATTCAAGATCCAAGTGGTTGGTCGGTTCGTCCAGCAAAAGAACATTGGCATGCGACAGCATCATTTTAGAAAGCATACAGCGCACTTTTTCGCCTCCAGACAAAACGGATGGTTTCTTTTTCACTTCTTCGCCGGAGAACAGCATTCTGCCGAGGAAGCCGCGAAGGAACGTTTCGCTTTCGTCTTCAGGCGAGTACTGGCGAAGCCAGTCGACCAATGAAGATTCGTTGCCTTCAAAGTAAATCGTGTTATCGATCGGCAAGTAAGCGCGTGATGTCGTAACACCCCAGCGTGATGAACCGGCTGCCGGTTGATCTTCTTCAGCAAGAATGCGGAGAAGCGCTGATTTGGCAAGCGGATCGCCAATCAATACGATTTTGTCGTCTTTGCCCATGTTAAAGCTGACGTTGTTGAGCAATTGATTGCCATCGACCGTTTGGCTCAAGTCTTTTACAGTTAAGACATCATTGCCGATTTCGCGGCCGATCGTAAAGTTGACGAATGGATATTTACGCGAAGATGGACGGATGTCATCCAGCTCGATCTTATCCAGCATTTTCTTCCGCGACGTTGCTTGCTTGGATTTGGAAGCGTTAGCGGAGAAGCGGGCGATAAACGCTTGAAGCTCTTTGATTTTTTCTTCTTTTTTGGCATTTTGGTCAGATGCCAGGCGTGTTGCCAATTGGCTGGACTCATACCAGAAGTCGTAGTTGCCGACATACAACTGGATTTTACCGAAATCAAGATCGGCGATATTTGTACATACTTTGTTCAGGAAGTGGCGGTCATGCGATACAACGATGACGGTATTGTCGAAGTTGATCAAGAATTCTTCCAGCCACTGAATTGCTTTCAAGTCCAGATGGTTGGTCGGCTCATCCAAAAGAAGTACATCGGGTTTGCCGAACAAAGCTTGCGCCAAAAGCACTTTCACTTTATCCGAACCGGAAAGTTCAGCCATTTTTTTATCGTGCTGATTTTCTGTCATGCCAAGGCCCTGTAAAAGGATGGCGGCTTCGGATTCTGCTTCCCAGCCGTTCAACTCTGCGAATTCGCCTTCGAGCTCGGCTGCACGCATGCCGTCTTCATCGGAGAAATCTTCTTTCATATAGATGGCATTTTTTTCGGACATGACTTCATAAAGCTTTTTATGGCCCATGATAACCGTTTCAAGTACGACATGCTCCTCGTATTCAAAGTGGTTTTGCTTTAGAACGGCAAGACGTTCGCCAGAACCCATATAGACATTTCCGGACTGTGCCTCAAGTTCGCCCGAAAGAATTTTAATAAATGTGGATTTACCAGCGCCATTCGCTCCAATCAAGCCGTAGCAATTGCCAGGGTTGAACTGGATGTTCACATCTTCAAACAATTTGCGATCGCCGAAACGCAAACTTACATCATTTACTGCTATCATTATTATTCGTCCTCCTAAAATTCACAATATGAATAGTATAGCATGAATTGCCCCAAAACCGGTAGCTTTCGGAGAAGGTGTCAGCTAAACTAATGAAAGAAGCTATCAGCGGCTTTTTCGTTTTAAATACGCATCTAACTGACCGAGTTCTTTATTGAGCAAATATTCCATCTGCACATATTCACGCCTGCCCGGAACATGTTCAGGTGTCAGGCCTTTCATGGAAAAGATAAAATAATAGCCGCCGATTTGGCGGAACAGCACAACAACATGAGGAAATTCATCGAACATGGCTTTTATATTATAACGTTTGGCATAGCTCCAATTGATGAGCTTCATAGAACAACCCGCCTTTCCTGCTTATATTTTATAGGAATCAGCAGCAGGAGCACAAGTTTGGCGGTACAGCTAAAAGGAGAGTAAGCATGAAGGAAATAATCGAAAAACAGCCTCTGTTGTGGACTATTCTGGCGATTTTGCTGGTCACGCTCAATTTAAGGCCGGCAATTTCCTCCATCGGTCCGATGCTTGAACCGATCCGCACCGATTTGGTGCTGACTAATGGCCAGGTCAGCTTGCTGACTGCAGTGCCTGTATTATGCATGGGGTTGTTTGCACCGCTTGCCGTTTATTGCAACCGCAAGTTCGGTCTAAAGCCGACTATCGGGCTTTTGCTCGCTGTAATCGGCATTTTTACGTTTATCAGAGGGTTTTGGCCAACCTATACGACATTGCTTGCAAGTTCGCTGTTTATCGGAATTGCCATTGCTATTATTGGTCCGATGCTTTCTGCGATGATCAAGCGCGATTACCCGAACCGCACTGCTTCTTTGATCGGGGTTTATTCGTTCGGTATGGGGCTTGGCGCAACGCTTTCCGCAGGTTTGACGAGCGTGGTTTACGCCGCTTCCGGTTGGCCGGTTGGCCTCGCCGTCTGGTCAGCGTTGTCTGTTCTCGCCATTGCGGTTTGGCTGCAGATGCCCAGCACAAAAAATTCAAGGTTGGAAAAAATAGAAGCGAGTGCAATTGATGCAAATAAAAAGGCAAAAAGCCCGTGGAAAAGCAGGACAGCCTGGTATATGATGCTCTTTTTCGGCTTTCAAGCGGCGCTGTTTTTCTCAGTGCTGACATGGCTTGCCCCAATTGCGATCGACAAGGGAATGAGTGTACTGGCTGCTGGCGGTGTAGTGACGCTGATGACAGCCGTGCAAATTGTGTGCAACATCACCATTCCGCTTTTATTCGAACGCTTTCCCAATCGCTTTTATTGGGTATTGGGAATTTTATCGTTTGCCGTGGCTGGAATCTTGTTATTGATGTTTGCCGGCACCGGCGCTATTTGGGCCGCTGCTGCATTGATCGGCGTTGCGCTTGGCGGTTTGTTTCCGATTGCGTTATTGCTTCCGCTTGATGCGACCGATTCTGCAGATGAGGCGAATAGCTGGGCTGCCATGACGCAATCTGGCGGCTACTTGATTTCAGCATTTATGCCGTTTGCCATCGGTTTGATTTATGACCGGACAGGCAATCACGACATCAGCCTATTGTTGTTTCTATCATTTATCGCCATGATGATTTTCTTTTCTTATTTGCTTCAGCGAAAAACTTGAGTTATCTGGATGTTCGTCTCACTGCATACCAAGATAAAGGAAGCGACAGGAAAGGAAACAGTATTGCCCACGTTAAGAAGAGCACTGGCGGTACACCAGAGCCGGGCAGTGCAATAGAGAAGTACCAAAAGTTGATTTTCAGTGCAGACACAAGCGTAATCAGCGGACCGATAAAAACTTGCCTGGACAGCTTGGCGGAAATCACGCCAAATGCAATTGCGAGAAATGGAATGACAACCAATAAAACGATTGTTGCATCAAATGCGCTGAGCCAATGCATGATCATGCCTCCTGTTGGACCTCTTGTAGCGCGAATGCCGCGTATGTTGATTTTAATTGAATTGAATAATCTGTCAATATAAATTTTATAAAAAAAACCGGCGCATTAAGCGTCGGCTTTGTTCCAAGCAGCTTCCAGGAAATCATCCCGTCCTGAAGCGATGCGGTCTTCCTTATAATGGCCAGGATTTTTCTTATAAAAGTCCTGATGATAATCTTCGGCAGGGTAAAAAAGCGCGGCGTCCAGTATTTCAGTGATGACCGGTTTGTCGAAACGGCCGCTTTCAGCCAGCGCTTGCTTGGACGCTTCGGCTAATGTCCGCTGCTGTTCGCTGTGGACAAAAACAGCTGGGCGATAAGAAGAGCCGCGGTCCTGAAATTGTCCATCGTTATCGGTCGGGTCGATTTGCTGCCAGAAAATCTCGAGCAATTGTTCATAAGGAAAAACGGCGGGATCAAACGTAATTTCCACCGCTTCCAAATGGCCGGTGTTTCCAGCTTTTACTTGTTCATAGGTAGGGTTGGGTACCTGTCCTCCGGTATATCCGGATACGACTTGCTCAATCCCGTCAAATTGATCAAACGGCTTGACCATGCACCAGAAACATCCGCCTGCGAACGTTGCTTTTTCAGTCATATTGATTGCCTCCTTAAAACCAGTGAAGAATCTACCCATCCCGCCCATTGCCTAAAAAGGAGCGGCGGAAAATGCAATTCAGCCTGTAGAATTAAGAAAAATCTTACCATTTCAATTCTTTCCCGACAACAAAAACGTGTCGGCTCCCCGAAACCTGCCGGCGCTTCAAGCGTCTAAAACAAGGCGGACAGCTCAGAAAGGAATGTAAACACCATGGAACAACAGAATCAAACGAGGCAAAATCGAAAACGAAAACGTTTCCGCCTAGGAGGCAAGCTATTCTTATTATTGATCTTCTTGCTGCTCGGCGCGGGAGTTTATTTTTTCATGCAATATCAGCAAGGACAAACGATTGCAGATGAAACGAAAGCAGAGCCTGAACAGTTTACAGGCGATGAAAACAACACCGGCTACCAAAACATCCTGGTGCTTGGAGTCGATGCGCGCGGTGAAGAACAGTCGCGCACGGATACAATGATGCTCGTGACGCATGACCGTGAAAACAACGAAGTAAAAGTGACTTCGCTGATGCGCGACATTTATGCGGAAATTCCAGGCTACCAATCTTATAAATTGAATACAGCTTATTATTTGGGCGGCGTGGAACTGCTCGGAGAAACACTTAGAAACATGTTCGGAATCGAAATCCACAATTACGCACTTATTGATTTTACGAGCTTTGAAGAGCTCGTAGACATGGCAGCGCCGGGCGGTGTTGAAATCGACGTTGAAAAAGAGATGTCGGAGAAAATCGGCGTAACGTTGACGCCGGGTGTCCAAAAATTAAGCGGCCAGGAATTGCTGGGCTATGCGCGCTTCCGTGCAGACAATGAAGGGGACTTTGGCCGTGTCCGCCGCCAGCAGCAGGTATTGGCAGCGTTAAAAGAGGAACTGATCAGCGTATCCTCGATCCCGAAAATACCGAAGCTTGCCGGTGCCGCACAAGGCTATGTGCAAACGGATATGGCTGTCGTCGATCAAATCAAGCTGGCGACGCAACTTGCAACAGGCGGAAGCAACGAAATTGAACGGTTGACGATTCCGATTGACAACGGCTACAGCAATGTCAACTACCCTCATGCCGGTGCGGTGCTTGAACTGGATTTGGAAAAAAACCGTCAGGCACTCGCAGAATTTTTATCTCAGCCGCTCGACTAACAGGCTGAAGGCTATGGTAAAATACGGATAGAAATTCAATTGAAGAAGGGGATTGCCATGCCGCCAGAAGACCAGAAGCCGCAGTTTTTTTCGACCAATTACATTCGGTTCCTTGGGGGACGGAATACGCTGTATACGTTGATTGTCCTGTTGATGATCGGATTTGTGGTTTATGTTTTCCGTGAAGTTTCATTTATTTTTTATCCGTTAAGCGTTTTTATGAAAACCGTTGTATTGCCGGTTGTCCTCGCGCTTATTTTCTATTATTTGCTGCGCCCTATTCTGCGTTTATTGGAGCAGCTGAAAATTCCGCGGATAGGGGGCATTCTGATCATCCTGCTGGGCGGCGTCGGCTTGTTGACGCTGCTAAGCGTGTGGGTCTTTCCGTTTTTGCGGGACCAGCTTCAAACGCTCATCGAAGAATTCCCCGATTATTTTATGCGCTTGCTGAACAATATCGACCAGTTTTTGCGCAATTCGTTGATCGGCGACTATTACACCGGCTCCAGCTTTAATATCGAGGCGTTGATTGCAACATTGCCGGCGAATATTGCAGATACTTTGCAAGATACCGTTACAGGGATCATCACAAAAATAACCGGGTGGATTTCTGCGATAACGGGCGTTATCTTGTCGATCGTCATCGTGCCGTTTATTTTGTTTTATTTGCTGAAAGACGGCGAAAAGCTGCCGATGTACTTTTTGAAATTATTGCCGCCAAGATTCCGTGAAGATGCGCACCAGGTACTGAAAGAAGCAGACAAACAGCTCGGCGCTTATATCCAAGGCCAGTTGATCGTAGCTTTTTGCATCGGTGTAATGGTATGCATTGGATTTTGGATCATCGGCATGGACTATGCGCTGCTTCTCGGTGCGCTGGCAATGGTAACCAGCATTGTGCCGTATATCGGCCCAGCCATCGCCATTACGCCCGCTGCCATCATCGCATTGGTCACTTCGCCATTTATGCTTGTCAAATTGGCTATTGTTTGGACAGTTGTCCAATTGGTCGAAGGCAATTTGATTTCGCCGCAAGTGATGGGCAAGACGATGTATATTCATCCCGTTACCATTATTTTTGTGCTGTTAACAGCGGGATCGTTGTTTGGCGTCATTGGAGTCATACTCGGCATCCCGATTTATGCAGTGCTGCGTGTCGTGGTAAGCCATCTGTACAAGCTCATAAAACGGCGCTATAACCGCTTTGAAACGGATATGGACAAGCAGTATGATTACACTGAACTCTAACATCCCGGTTTATCCATCTTTAAATAGTGGTATGGAAAATTATTATGTTTGGGGGTAGTGAAAGTGAAATTTAGGGATTTTTTATCATCTGTCGGCATTGGTTCCATTAAAGTAGAGACTGTAGTAGAACGTCCTCACCTGGAAGAAGGGGAAACACTGAACGGCACCGTTTATTTGAACGGCGGAAGCGGGGATCAGGAAATCGATTATATCGAGCTGCAAGTGGTAAGGCTGGTGGAAGATTACCGCGAAGACAGCGATTTCGATTTCTATGAAACTCCGATTGCCAAACAAAGCCTTGAATTTGCAGGTTCCGTCAAATCGAAAAACACCGTGATGCAACAATTTGAAATTGTGCCGGACGAACGCTGGGTGTTGGAAAATCCGAACGCCAAACTGATTTTACGCACGATCGTGCACGTGAAAAATGGTTTTGATGTTAAAGATGAAGATGAAATCACGTACGGAAAAATCGGGAACGTTTAAGTTCCCAATTTTTTTCGAGTAATAATGTTATGTAAACAAAAACCCGCAATGAGCACCCTAAAAAGGCGATCATTGCGGGTTTTTACATGGCAGCGAAACCGGCGCTGCAGCATCCAGCTAAAATTAGGAGAAAAACTCCAAGCAGCGCATAGTCGGTTTTTT
>JASKZU010000025.1 GCA_030147455.1 Planococcus sp. (in: firmicutes)
CTTTTCACGGATGCCGTCGATGCCGAAGCGCGGCCCGGGAAATTGGCGAAGCAGCGGTTCATCGAAATCAAGGTCGATCAATTTGATTTCGCCGTCGAGCGACAGCTTGCCGAAAACCGTTGTCAGGATCGCCGGCAGGTCCGGCGAAAAATTAGCTGCCGGGTAATGAATCTTGAGATGCGCCTGGATCAAATTGCCGTGGTTCGGGTGCACGACGTGCGGGAATTCCTCGACCGACAGTACGCGGCCTTTATGTTGTTTCAGCTGTTCTTGTTCTAATAAAGGAAGATCGGTCCACGACCCAACCGTCAGGCCGAGAGCGATTCCTTCTGCTTTTTTTTCAAATGAACCGGCTTTGCCGAATGTTTGGTAAGTTGCGATTATACCGCTCAATAGATTTCCCTCCTGCTTGTTGCTGGACATAAAAAAACCTCTTCATAAATAAGAAGAGGTTAAAATTAACGCCTTCTTATTTCTCAGCACAGATCACTGGCTGCAAGAATTAGCACCGTGTCCATTGGACCGGTTGCCGGGCTTCGTAGGGCTTGTCCCTCCACCTGCTCTAAATAAGAATAAGTTATGAAATTGTTGTGGCTTGCAAAGTAATTCTGATTATTCCATGTGAATGGTTTTCTGTCAATCCTCTATTTTAAACTATCTGAATAATCCTAAATAAATGACGGAAAGGACCGCTGCTGGAAAGCTGAATGATTTATGTTTTCAAAAAATTTTATTGACAATAAATTCAGGTACGTGCTAGCATTCATTTCAGAACTTAATACGTGTTGCACAAATACTCTTATCAAGAGCAGGCAGAGGGGAATGGCCCGATGACGCCCAGCAACCGACCGTAATTCCGTTGTGAGACGGGGCGCTTTGGCGCCGGGAATATTCCCGCAAGGCACGGTGCTACATCCATCAGAAACAACCGTTTCTGAAAGATAAGAGGCTTGGATCTCTTATTCTGCGCCTCTTTCTTTCAGGAAAGAGGCTTTTTATTATTCCATAGAAAAGAGGCAACAAACATGTCTATTACAGCAACTGACACATATACCGCATTAACCGGGCAAGCCGCGATCGATTTAGCAAAAAGTTTGAACAGATTTCCGGCGGGCGCAAACCTTGAATGTGAAGAAATCGGCGACGGCAACTTGAACTATGTATTTCGCATCACGGATGCCGCCACAGGACAAGGACTCATCATCAAGCAGGCGCTGCCGTATGCCAAAGTGGTCGGCGAAAGCTGGCCGCTGACGCTTCACCGCGCGACGATCGAAGCAAATGCGTTAAAGCTGCACGGACGGCTCGCCAAAGGGCGCGTTCCGGAAGTTTATGCGACCGATGCCCAGCTCGCCATCACCGTCATGGAAGACCTTTCGCACCTGGAGATTCTGCGCGGCGGCTTGATCGATGGCAGCCATTATCCGAAACTTGCCGAACATATCGGCGCTTACTTGGCGCAAACTTTATTCCATACCTCTGATTTCAGCTTGCATCCGTTCGAGAAAAAGCGGCTGGCGGCTGAGTTCTCCAACCCTGAGCTATGCAAAATTACAGAAGACCTGATTTTCACTGACCCGTTTTTTGACCATGACACGAACGATTTTGAAGAGCCGCTGCGGGCAGCCGTGCAGGCGATTTGGCAAAACGAGCCGCTC
Source organism: Planococcus sp. (in: firmicutes) (assembly GCA_030147455.1). Taxonomy (GTDB): domain Bacteria; phylum Bacillota; class Bacilli; order Bacillales_A; family Planococcaceae; genus Planococcus. Next base: position 1,659 of record JASKZU010000025.1, read on the forward strand.
AAATTCGAAGTGGCTAAGCTCAAGCGCAGCTTTTTGACTGAAGCAGAAGCGCTATTGCACGGCGACCTGCACACAGGCAGCATTTTCGTCAGTGAACAGGAAACTAAAGTGATCGATCCGGAATTCGCTTTTTACGGACCGATCGGTTTTGATGTCGGGCTGTTTCTGGCGAACTTGATCGTCCAGGCCATTACACGGGCAGGCGCTGAGCGAGAGTTGATCTTAAAAGATATCACTAGGACGTGGCAAGTATTCGAAGAGCAATTTTCCGCCTTATGGGAAAATGAAGGCACTGAAGCTTATAAAGCGACGCCTGGCTACCGGGAGTTTGCGGTTGCGAAAATCTTCCGCGATGCGATTGGTTTTGCCGGATGCGAACTGATCCGCCGCACGATCGGCCTTGCGCATGTACGTGACCTTGACGGCATCGAAGACGATGCCTTGCGCATCGAGCGCAAGCGGCAAACCCTGACAGCAGGCGAAGTGCTGATCCGAAACCGCGATCAATATTTGTCCATTGCCGAGCTGGCAGCGGCAGTAGAGGAGCTGAGCAAATGACGATTCCAGTATCGGTCCTTTGGCAGGAAGGCAAGTTGAGTGTGCTGGACCAGCGCAAACTGCCGCAGGCCATCCATTACGACACATTAGAGACGCTCGAGCAGGTGCATGAAGCCATTTTCAAACTGAAAGTGCGCGGCGCCCCGGCAATCGGCATTATGGCAGCTTACGGGTTGGCACTGGCTGCGGTGCGCCATACGACCGAACAAATCGAGACGTTCCGGCTTTATGTGAAAAAGGATGCCGAGTACTTGGGCGCCGCCCGTCCGACAGCCATCAATCTCGTATGGGCGCTGAACCGGCTCGTCGGCCAGCTCGAATCTGTCACAGATGTGACAGAAGCAAAAGCACGCCTGCTGACAGAAGCCCAATTGATCCGTGATGAAGACGAGGCGGCTTGCCGACAAATCGGTGAGTATGCGCTCGAATTATTGGGCGAAAAAGAAAAGATCATGACCATTTGCAATGCAGGTTCGATTGCAACGGCGAAATACGGCACCGCACTCGCCCCCTTTCACCTTGGGAGCGAACGCGGCCGGAAATTCAGCGTCTTTGCGTGTGAAACGCGTCCCGTATTCCAAGGCGCCCGGCTGACGGTCTGGGAATTGCAGCAGGCTGGAGTCGACGTTACGCTCATTACCGACAGCATGGCAGCGCACACGATCGGCGCTAAAGAAATTGAAGCGATCATTGTCGGAGCCGACCGCATCACAGCGAACGGCGACACGGCCAATAAAATCGGCACGCTTAATTTGGCGGTGCTGGCGCATGCCTTCAACATTCCGTTTTATGTGGCGGCGCCGGCATCGACATTCGACTTGTCGCTTGTATCCGGCAAAGACATTCCAATCGAAGAACGGGCAGCAGAAGAAATTACGCATATCGGTACACAGGCGATTGCGCCGGCAGGAACCAACGTGTTCAACCCGGCTTTTGATGTTACGCCAGCAAAATATATTACCGCCATCATTACCGAACGGGGCGTCATTCGCCCAGGAAGCGGACAAACCATCGAGGCTTTGTTTTCGGCATCGCCCGCAAAAGGAGAAACGACATGAAAAAGAAATCCATTTGGCTTGTTTTATTCAGTTTATTGATTGGGCTGGTGCTTGCAGGATGTCAGCCGAAAGGGGATGCCACGGCAGAACAGGCAGCTCCGGAAAATAAAGAGGCGGCGGACCATCCACTGTCCGGCAAAAAAGTCGCACTCGTCATGCAGCAGAACCTCGGAACGTTTTCCGCACAATATATTGCAGGCGTTGAAGAGCAGGTAGAGAAATTTGGAGGCAGTGTGACGGTCTTTACGTCAGAAGGCGATCTTTCGAAGATGGCATCAAACTTGGATGCTGCCATCAATCAAGAGTTTGACGCCATCCTCATTGACCACGGGACAAAAGAAGCGCTGAACCAAGGCGTGGAACGGGCAGTAGAGCAAGACATCCCGGTTGTGGCATTTGATGCTGGAGTTGAAGTGGAAGGCGTCGTCTCGCTCGAGCAGGGCGACCAGCAAATGGCGGAATTGACGCTTGAAAAATTGGCAGCGGACCACGACGGAAAAGCAAACATCGTCAAAATTTGGACGGCTGGCTTTGCGCCGATGGAACGCCGTCAAATCGCCTATGAACAATTTTTGACTGACAACCCGGGCATTCAGGAAATTACCGCATTCGGTGCGGCTACGCAAAACACGGCTTTGGATACACAGGCACAAATGGAAGCGATTTTAAAACAATATCCTGAAGAAGGCGAAATCACAGCGGTTTGGGCTGCATGGGATGAGTTTGCCAAAGGAGCGGTGCGCGCGATCGAACAGTCGGGACGCACCGACATCAGCGTCTACAGCATCGATATGAGCGACGAAGATCTGCAAATGATCCAAAAAGACGGCAGCCCGTGGGTGGCATCTGCTGCGGTTGATCCAACCGATATCGGGCGCATTCAAGTCCGTTACGCCTATCAATTGATCGGCGGCGAAACGCCTGAAGAAGATGTTGTACTGGAGCCGATTTTTGTAGACGCGGCAGACCTGCCGGAAACAGCGGTCACAACCGATGAGCTGGGCGAATATATTGAAGGATGGGGCGCAAGCGACCAAGGCTATACAGCTGCTTTGGAAGAATTGGAAGGACGCTGAGCCGGCTTCGGGGAAAGGGGTACAGGCGATGAGCGGACCATTGTTGAACATGAAAGGCATTACAAAAACATTTGGCGCGGTTGACGCGCTGAGCCGTGCAGATTTCACGCTTGAGCAGGGAGAAATCCACGCATTGTTGGGCGTCAACGGCGCAGGAAAAAGCACATTGATCAAAGTGCTGTCAGGCGTTTATCCGCAGGATGCCGGGGAGATTTGGCTGGGCGGGGAAAAAGTCGAGCTGGCTTCACCGAAGGCTGCTAAAAAGCATGGCATCTACTGCGTATACCAGGAAGTGGACACGGCAATCGTGGCAAGCTTGAGCGTAGCGGAAAACATCATGCTCGACAGCTTTGCCGCTGCCGGCCCGCTGTTTGTCTCCAAACGGAACATTCGCGATAAAGCCCGCGAAGTGCTAGCACGCCTTCAATCCGAACATATCGATGTAGAGCAACAGGCAGCGCAGCTGAGCCTGGCAGACAAGCAGCTGATTTTGATTGCGCGGGCGCTTGTTCATTCGGCAAAAATCATTATCTTTGATGAGCCGACAGCACCGCTTTCGGTATATGAGGCGGATAAACTGTTTTCCGTTATCGACTCGCTCAGCCGTCAGGGCGTAGGCTGCATCTTCATTTCACACCGCCTGCCGGAAGTGTTCGAGTGGTGCAGCCGGATTACGGTCATGCGGGATGGGTGCAGTGTAGCTAAATTCAATACTGCACACACACAGCAGCAGGAAGTGGTCGAAGCCATGCTCGGACGCGCATTGAGCCGTGAGCTGGTGCACACAGACCATACCATCAGCGGCACATTGCTTGAAGTGGAAGGCTTGTCGGACGGGCGAAAACTTCACAATGTGAAATTTTCTGCAGATTCCGGCGAAGTCGTCGGCATTGTCGGGCTCGTTGGCGCAGGCAAGACCGAACTCGCCAAGGCGCTGTTCGGGGCGTCGCCGCTCTCAAGCGGCCGTGTGATGCTCGATGGCCATCCGGTTCGTTTAAAGCACCCGTCCGATGCCATTCGTTCAGGCATGGCGCTGATTCCAGAAGAACGAAGAAAAGAAGGGCTCTTTATCCATGAATCCATTGAAACAAACACAAGCTTCCCGAATTTGCGAAAATTCTCGGGAAGTTTGTTTATGAACCGGGGGCGTGAGCGGCAATTTGCCCACTCCGTCGTCGACAAGCTTCACATAAAAACAGCAGGAACCAACACGCCCCTTGTGCATTTAAGCGGAGGCAACCAACAGAAAGTGGCAATCGGCAAATGGATGTCGCTAGACTCGCGCCTGTACTTGTTTGATGAACCGACAAAGGGCGTCGATGTCGGGGCAAAAGTGGATATTTTCGGGCTGATTCGTGAATTGGCAGAGCAAGGAAAGACGTGTTTGTATTTCACGAGCGAAATACAAGAGGCGCTCGGCATTTCCGACCGGATTCTCGTCATGTTCGAAGGGCGGATTGTTAAAGAACTCACAAGAGAACAAGCAACTCAGGAAAGGATTTTGCTATATGCAAGCGGTGGAGAAGAAAACAACCAAGCAGCACCACACAACTAAGGAAAAGCTCATCGGGTTTCTCTATAAATACGGAGCCATTGTTTTGCTGGCGGCTATCATTTTATATTTCAGCTCGATCAGCACGGCTTTTTTCAGCTATAGCAACTTCACCGACATTTTGCGGTCGATTTCCATCGTTACGCTGCTGGCGCTGGGTGTGACATTTACACTTGTGGTGGACGGCTTTGATTTGTCCGTCGGTTCGACTATGTCGCTCTCGACAGTCGTCACGGCTTCGTTAATGGTGTGGTACGATATGCCGCTATGGCTGGTTCTTTTGCTTCCGCTTGTTATCGGACTTGCCGTCGGCTTGCTCAACAGCTTTCTCATCGTCGGCATCGGCATACCGGACTTGTTGGCGACGCTCAGCATGATGTACATTGTCGCGGGTTTGCACCGGACCTATACAGAAGGATATTCCATCTACAATTTTATGCCGCTCACATCCGGGGGGACAGCTCCTGGCGAATTGTCATCATCCTTTTTGTGGATCGGACAAGGGCATTTGTTCGGTTTGCCGGTGCCGGTTTGGATTATGCTTATCGTCGTGCTGCTGGCTTATGTCATGCTCCAGCATACGCGTTGGGGGCGCATTTTTTATATGACCGGGGGCAATCCGGAAGCTGCAACTTTATCCGGTGTCAATGTGAAAAAGGTTAAAACTGCGGCTTATGTCATTTCCGGCATATTGGCTTCCATGGCGGGCATTTTGTTTACGGCACGCGTCGGTTCTGGACAAATCGATGCCGGGGCACCGCTGCTTATGGAAGCGGTCGCGGCAGTATTTGTCGGATATGCTGTACTTGGTGCGGGGCGCCCAAATGTGCTCGGCACGTTTTTCGGGGCAGCGGTCATTGGGATTTTACTGAACGGCCTGACGATCCAAAACTTGCCATATTATGCATTCGACATCATCAAAGGCGGTGTGCTGGTGGCAGCGCTGGCGGTCACTTATGTATATGCCAAACGGCGATTTGCCAAGACGTGAAAAGGAAGGCTGCGGCCTTCCTTTTTTTCATGCAGGAAACCGGTCGCTCTAAATCGAAAGTAAAGGAAGTGGGAATACGAGAGGAGCCTAGATGATGCAAGCAGGCGAAGAAATTCTGCAAGTATGGCGGCGCTTTGACTGGGTGCCGATGGACAATTTGGTCAAGGCCTGGCATTACGGGCGAGCGGGCGTGAAAAAACAGCGCAGCGTCGAGGAAATGCGCGAACATCGGAAAGCTTATGGTTTGGGTGGGAATTGCTTTGATTTGGCGCTTTGGTTATTGGCTGAATTTCGGGAAGCGGGAATCGAAGCCTATCCGATCGGTTCAAAGCTTGGAACGGAAGGAGCGCACGCGGCGGTGATGGCACTTGATGGGAAAGGGCGCCGCTTTCTGTGCGATTTGGGAGACCAATGGATTCAGCCGATTTTATTGGACGTGCACGACTCGGCATTTTCCGATGCGCCGCAAGCCGGATTTTTCCCCGGTGCCCGCGTTCAGTTATCCGCTGAGCCGAATGGCTTGGTGATTGGTTACGAGCGGCCCGGCGGCAAATTATCGGTGCAGAGCTATTCGCTCCATCCGGCTGATCCGCAATCATTTAGACAGGCAGCCGAATTTTCGCAGCATCAGCTTGGCAAACAGCCGCTGATTGAAGTGCGTGTGCCTTATAACGGTGAACTAGCGCACTGGGAATTCAGCGATTGGCAAAGTGAAATCAGTACGAAATCAGGGCTGAAAAAAGAGCCGCCTGCATCTTCATTCGGCGAATGGGTCGAACGGATACACGGGCGGTCCGGCTATGACCGCGGAGTAGTTGAAGAAGCATTAAGCTTTTACAGGAGCATGAAATAAAGTGAACGGGGGAACGGATATGAACGCCAAATCAGAAACAATCGAAATCAGAACAGCGCGCTTAAAGCTCGTGCCAATTACAGAAACGCTGTACCGGGAATTGTACGGCAATTACGAGATGGGTGCGCATATTCCGCTGCATCTGGATGAACTGAAAAACGATCCGCAACTGCTCGGCTGGGGAGCATGGATTGCCTTTGATGAAACGAATGCGCCGATTGGTGATATGGGGTTTAAGGGCCGCCCTGACCAAGCAGGAAAAGTGGAAATCGGGTACGGTGTAAAGCCGTCAGAAGAAGGGTTTGGCTATGCAACTGAAGCTGTCCGTGGGCTGGCAGAGCATGCGTTTTCATTTCCGGAAGTGCGCGAAGTAACCGCAGAATGCTATATGGAAAACCAGGGATCGATCCGTGTGCTGGAGAAAAACGGTTTTGAACAAACCGCACAGGCGGATAATCTGATTTTTTGGAGGCTGCGGGATGGCTATTGAAAAACTGGCATACGTTGACAAAAACGGTGCACTGCTTGGTGTGGCCAGCCGTGAAGACATACACAGCCGCGGTCTCTGGCACGAAACATTCCATTGCTGGATTGTGGGGCGTGAACTGGGCAAGGATATGGTCCATCTTCAGCTCAGGAGCCGCGACAAGGCTGATTTTCCGAACTTATTTGATATTACGGCTGCCGGCCATATTGCATCTCACGAAACGGTCGCAGACGGCGTGAGAGAAATTGACGAAGAGCTGGGGCTATCTGTTGGATTCAAGGAACTGGCGCCGCTGGGGGTTATCTTTGACGAAATCACACTTCCGGAATTTACCGATCGTGAGCGCGCCCACAATTTCTTGTACAAAGCAGATGCGATTCAATGGGCTGATTACCGGCTGCAGACGGAAGAAGTCGCAGGAATCGCAGCTGTTGATTTTCAATCTTTTTACGAACTGTGCACGAAACGAGTCGAAGCCATCGAGGTAAAAGGGTTTCATGAAACTTCAGAAGGCAGAAAAGCCTTCAGTCAGAAAATCGGCTTAGGGGATATGGTGCCGCATGAAGAATCCTACTGGGAACAGGTAGTGCTGCGCATCCGGCAGTCACTGATGAGAT
>JASKZU010000050.1 GCA_030147455.1 Planococcus sp. (in: firmicutes)
CTTAATGTACATGGAAAAACAGGAAGTCATCATTGAGGAGCGCACATCGGAAATCCGGATAAAAAACGATGAACTTAAAAAAGTGATTCTGGAGCTGAAAAATTTAAGCCGTGAAAAGGAATTGATCTTGAATTCTGCGGGAGAAGGCATTTTTGGCCTGGACTTGACGGGAAGGATTACATTCTGCAATCCAGCGAGTGAAGTGCTGCTTGGATACAGGACAGGTGAGCTCATAGGCAAGCACTACAGTATCATCATTCCAGAGCAAAACAAGCAGCGCCCTGAGTTGACTTCGTTTATAGGCGACCAGGAATTCACGAAGAAAAACGGCGAAAAGTTTTCAGTTGAGTACAACATTTCACTTATTAAAGATGAAAATGTAACGCTGGGCGAAGTCGTTACATTCCGGGACATTACAGAACGAAACCAAATGGAAAAAGAAATCAAGCATCTGGCGTTTTATGACAATCTCACCGATCTTCCAAACAGGGTGCTGCTCAATGACCTGCTGACAAAAGAAGTAAACTTTGCACGCATGAACCAAGAAAAGCTGGCAGTCCTGTTTCTGGATCTGGATCGTTTTAAATTGGTCAATGACAGCTTCGGGCATAGTTACGGTGATTTACTCCTTAGGGAAATCGCCGAGAGGCTCAAAAAGAACATCACCAAAAAAGCGATAGTTTCTCGGCAAGGCGGGGACGAATTTACGGTTGTGATGCCGAACATCAAAGGGAAGCAGGACGTTTTGCAAGTGGTGGAGCAAATTACCAACTCATTTATAGAACCGTTTTGCATTGAAGGCTTCGACATTTACATGAAAACAAGTATCGGGATCAGTTTGTTCCCCGAAGATGGAGACTCGGCTGAAACGTTGATTAAAAACGCCGATTCAGCCATGTACAAGTCAAAGGAAAAGTCCGGGACCAACTCGCACTTTTTCGAAGGAAAAATGAGCCACCGCAACTTGGAAAGCATCCAGTTGGAAAATTCACTGTATAAGGCGCTGGATCAAGGGGAATTGGAGCTTTATTATCAGCCGCAAATAGACGGCAAGACTAATGCGTTGATTGGCGTCGAGGCATTGCTGAGATGGAATCACCCTGAAAAAGGGCTCATATCACCGGTTCACTTTATCCCGATTGCCGAAGAAACCGGCCTTATCGTGCCAGTAGGCAGATGGGTGCTTATGACAGCTTGCCGGCAGTTGAAAGAATGGCAGGACGAGGGCCATTCGACTGCCAGTGTATCGGTCAATTTGTCAGGGCGCCAATTTGAAGAAGATGATTTAGTAACGATGGTTCAAAGCATCCTCATAGAGACAGGTTTGTCTCCTGAATGCTTGCATATTGAACTGACAGAAAATATGATCATCCAAAACTCAGAAGTTACACTGAAAAAAATGAAAGAATTAAAAGCACTAGGCGTTAAAATTGCCATCGACGATTTTGGAACCGGCTATTCATCGCTCGGCTATTTAAAGAACTTCCCAATCGATGCATTGAAAATCGATCGGTCCTTTATCCGGGATGTGACGACAAACGAGGCGGATGCGGCAATAACGGATACGATCATCACATTGGCGCACAATCTGCATTTGGATGTTATTGCAGAAGGGGTCGAGACAACTGAACAAATGGACTTTCTGTTATCGAAAAACTGCCACTATATTCAAGGGTACTACTTTAGCAAACCGATAGCGGCCAAGGAATTCAAACGGAAGTATTTACAGTCACTATAACTACTTAAAAGAGAGTGGGTTTAGGATGAAAGCAGTTCGTTCAGTTTTGGAATATTTAGAGGCAAATGGTGTGAAGTATGTATTTGGAATCCCTGCAGGCTCGGTGAATGCTTTTTATGATCAGCTTTATGACTTTCCGGAAATTACACCCATCGTTACCAAGCACGAAGGAGCCGCTTCGTATATGGCGGCATCTTATTCAAAGTATACACAGCAGTTGAGTGTATGCATCGGCAGCAGCGGGCCGGGCGGCACCAATTTAGTGACGGGTGCGGCCAATGCAATGCGGGAGCATCTGCCGGTCTTATTTTTAACTGGCGCAGTGCCAGTCAGCACGATGGGTCTGAATGCTTCCCAGGAACTCGATGCACAAGCGATTTTTGAACCAGTGACCAAGTACAGCGTCACAGTGTTGGATTCGGCGGATTTATTGGATGAGATTGCAAAAGCAACACGGATAGCTTTATCCGGCGTACCAGGGCCAGTTCATGTGGCAATGCCGATTGATGTGCAAATGGGGAATGTTGAAAATGTTTCGATCCCTTCATTGGAAATACAAGAGCATACGCCGGTTCATCCCGACCTGATCAAACAAACGGTGGACCGGTTGATGCAGCAGAAAAAAGGAATCATTTTTGCGGGCCAAGGCGTGCGAAATTCAGTGGCGCAAGTGCTGGAACTTGCAGAACTGCTTGATTGGCCGATCGTTGCGACGCCGGTGGCAAAAGGGCTCTTCCGTGAAGACCACCAGTTGTTTAAAGGGGTATTCGGGTTTGCCGGAAATGAGCAGACCTCCGTCTTGGTGAATGAAGGAGATGCAGAAACGCTGTTGGTTCTTGGTTCGAGTTTAGGGGAGACCGCAACCAGCAATTACAATCCGAATCTCACAAAAGGCCGATTTGTGGTCCAGGCCGATTTTGATGCGACCGTGTTCAACCGAAAATACGCTGTGGACATTCCGTTGCTTGGGGACATGTCATCGATATTAAAGGCTCTTATCTATGAACTGCGGGCGAGAGGTGTCGAGCGGCCGGCGAGCAGAGAAACAGGTGAGTTTGTCGCTTCTTTAGATAAAGACGGAACCTACAATACCAAAAATGTCTTGCGCAAACTCCAGGAATATCTGCCGTCTTCCACACGCTACACGATCGATATAGGCGAATTTATGGCTTATGTGATTCATGGCATGAACGTATTGGAAGAAGATACATTTGATATCAATGTACACTTCGGGGCAATGGGGAGCGGCTTGAGTGCTGCAATCGGCTCGAAACTCGCTGAACCGGAACGTCCTGTAGTGGCCATTACAGGAGATGGCTGCTTCTTTATGCACGGAATGGAAGTGCTGACGGCTAAAGAATATAACTTGCCTATCCTATTTGTGGTGATGAACAACGCCCGTCTGGGAATGGTTTACCAAGGACATACGCTTCAATACAAGCGCTCACACCCAGCCTTTGAACAAGAGCCGATCAACATTTCAGCAATGGCTTCGGCGATGAATATCGCTAATTTCCGTGTAGACAAACTCGAAGACTTGTCGCACAGCATGCTGGAAGAGCTCGCAAACCTGAACGGCCCTGCTGTTTTAGAAATCGCATTGGTCGATAACGGCATTCCTCCAATGGGAGACCGAGTTAAATTCTTGTCTTCTTTTGGCAAGTAAAAGCGAAAAAGCCACTTTCCTAAATGGAAAGCGGCTTTTTTATTTTCATTAGAAATCCGAGTAGTTTTTGCGAATAATGCCGGCGATTGCCCTGATGGTTTGTCCTTTAAATGCATCTGCTACCGGCTTAGGTTTGCTATTGCAGTAATAACAAGCACGTCCGTTATCTTGAGGGCGATAGCCAAGAACCGCTAACTCGTTTATAAGTTCTTCCGGAAGCAGATCCGAATGAGCATGCTGCTGAAAATAATCAGCGGGGACCACTTGAACATCGATATCAAGTCGCCCTGTCCGTATCTCAAATACGTCTTTATTGCCTTTGCTTATCCATTGGCCTTTAGAGTAAAGCGAGATTCGCTCTTTTTCCAGCGTGTTGATTCCATTTAAATTGATTCCAAACGTTTGGTTGAGCAATCCTCGAATTTCTTGGCCGTCCAGTCTAGTCGTTGACTGTTGAATGAATAAATCGATTGCAGCACGGGCTGTTGGAACAGTCCCTGCAATTCTTTCATCCAATACAGGGACTTCGTCCAATCGAATACCAAATGCATGGTATACGGCATTGCATACTACTGCTGAATCTAACAGTTTATTAGAACGAATTAAATACTGGCCCATAACTTCTACTTTTGATTCTTGTTCTCTTATATAGGCTGATTCATGATTCTTCATTGCTTACACCCCTTTTTTGATCATCATAACTTTGCTTTTAGTAGTTGCTTTAACACAAGAAGAAATTAATGAAGACAAATCTGTATGGGTGGAGATTAATGTTAAGATAAGTATATAGGAAATTTTTCAAATAATGGGAAGAATCTTTTTAATTTTCATGTAAAGTAGTTTGTTCAACTGAAATAATTGTAAATACCTAACACACAGGAGGAAATCGTTTGGAAAATTATCGTTTTTTATTAGCGGTGACGGCCATTATCGCTGTTCTTTTCGCAGGGTCTATCGCTTACGGTTTTTTTAATGAACAGGATCCATATCATTCTCATACGGGATTGGGTGCATCTATTTCAGTTTCGCATAACGACGAATTTATCGTGTTCTCTTATTATGAAGATGGGCAGGAGGCTATCCATAAAGCCAGTTTGAAAGACGGGCGAGTCAAAAAACTAACCGAACCGACAAACGAGAATCATCGAATGCCAAAACTTTCTGCATCGGATAAAGAACTTCTGTATCTTTCAGCGGATCAAAAAGGCGTGCAGTCT
>JASKZU010000059.1 GCA_030147455.1 Planococcus sp. (in: firmicutes)
TTCTGCGTCCGCTTTTTCAGGCGCTTCTGCTGAAGCGGTGTTCAGGCGGCCTGCGAGCGTCGTCAAACGGCTCGCGTCATCGGTTCGCTCCACCCCGTAGCGGAAAACGCCAGGATCACCGCAAAGGATGAGAAAATCGCGGCTTCTCGTAATGCCTGTATACAGTAGATTGCGGCGCAGCATTTTCATGTAGCCCCTTACCACAGGCATAATGACCGTCGGAAATTCTGAACCCTGCGCTTTATGGATCGAGCAGCAGTAAGCAAGCGTCAGCTGATTCAAGTCGCTGCGCTGGTAAGTCACTTCAATGCCATCATATGAAGCGACCAGCGTGTCTTGTTTTTCAACCGTTTCTTTCGCTTTCATGATGGCGACAATCTCACCCATATCGCCGTTAAAGACATTGCTTTCCGGCTGATTGACCAGCTGCAGAACTTTGTCGCCGACGCGGTAAGTAATATCCCCGAATACCAGCTCTTTGCGCGTTCCATCGTCATTCGGGTTGACCATTTGCTGAATCATTTTATTGAGCGCATCGATTCCTGCAGGCCCTTTGTACATCGGGGCCAGCACTTGGATATCTTTGATCGTATGGCCTTTAGCCAAGGCGCTCTTGACCACTTTTTCAACGACTAGCGGAATTTGTTCCGCTCCGGCGCGGATAAACGATCGGTCTGATGTTTTTGCTTCAATGTTCTCCGGCAGCTGGCCGGCTTTCATCTGGTGGGCCAGTTCGATGATGGACGAACCTGAACTTTGGCGATAAATTTCAGTCAGTTCGACAGTCGGGATGCGTGTCGAAGCCAGCATGTCGCGCAGCACCTGGCCAGGGCCGACCGGCGGCAACTGGTCCTGGTCACCAACGAAAATCAACTGTGCATCGCTTGGAACTGCTTTCAGCAATTGATGGGCAAGCCACGTATCGACCATCGACATTTCGTCGATGATGATCAGTTTGCCTTCGATTTCTTTTTCGGTTTCTTCTTCTTTTTCCTGGCCATTGAATCCGAGCAAGCGGTGGATGGTCATCGCCGGAAGTTCAGTCGACTCGCTCAGGCGCTTGGCAGCACGCCCTGTCGGCGCAGCCAAAATAATTGGAAACGGTTCTTTTTTCTTGGCATAATCTTTCGGATCGAGCGACAAGCCGTGAAGCTCTGCATACACTTCGACCAAACCGCGAACAACCGTCGTTTTCCCGGTGCCGGGACCGCCTGTTAAAATCATGACTGCTGAGTTGAGACTTTTTTCAATCGCATCGACTTGCGTCTCCGCATAGTTGACGCCAAGACGCTCTTCCGCTTCGCCGAGCGCTTTCCGGATTTCGGAAGATGGAAAACCGCTGCGCGTTTCCTGTTCAGCTAATAGCGTCTCAAGCTTTGTCGCGATGCCGACTTCCGAGTAATACAGCGACGGCAAATAAAGGCGGGTTTCTTCTCCCGCCACTTTGCCTTCTTCGTTGAGTTCGATTGCCGCTTTTGAAATGGCTTCTACAGCGATGTCTTCCGATTGGCTCGATTCAAGCATTTGCTTGACGAGCGGGATAAGGTTTTTCGCATCCACGTAGACATGCCCTTCCGACAACGATGCCTGGTTCAGCACATGAAGAATTGCTGCCTTGATGCGGTCGGGGTGGCTTCCGGTCAACCCCAGTTTGGATCCAAGCTCATCGGCGCGGTGAAACCCGATCCCTTCGATTTCCTCGATCAGGCGAAACGGGTTTTGCGTCAGGATGTCGATCGTTTCCTCGCGGTAAGCCTGATAGATACGCATGCCGACTTGCGGGCCGAAGCCCCAGTCGTTCAATTGAATCATGACGCGTTCGAGCCCAAGGTTCATTTGCAGCGTCGAGCGGATGGTGTCTTTTTTGTCATCCGACAAGCGCGGGACGCCGTCCAGTGCATCCGGGTCTTCGAGAATTTTTTTGATGGCATTTGTGCCAAGCTTTTTGACGATCGTTTCGGCCGTTTTGCGCCCAATGCCGTTAAATAAATCACTCGACAAATAATGGACGACGCCCTGCTCGGTTTCCGGCACTTCTTTCTTGAATGTCTCTGCCTGGAACTGGACGCCGTATTTTGGATGGTTTTTGACGCTGCCGGTAAAGCGGTATTGTTCTTCTAACGAAAGCTTCGGAAAATATCCGGAGACGATAATTTCTTTCTCGGCATACGAGGAGTTGGTTTGCTGGATTTTCAGCTTGATAATGGAGAATAGGTTTTGGGGATTGTGAAAAATCGAGACGACCGGACGCCCCAGCACAAACTCACTTTCTTTTTGGAATAAATCAATTTGTCCGGACATCAGGCCGTCTCCTCTCTTTCATTTATTGCAGTCGTTCGTTGATCATATCGTAGGCATAACGCGCCATTTCGTTTTTGTCGTCCAATGTCATGGCGCGCTGCAAATGGTACAGCGCATCTTCTGTACGGTCGCTGGAGACAGCGTATAAAACGCCCAGGTTGTAGTGGACATCAGAATGGTCCACATCAAACTCCAACGCGCGCACAAATTGCTCTTCTGCCATTTCAAACAGTTCCATTGAAGCAAGGGCGATCCCGTAGCTTAGGCGTGCCTGGACATCGGTTTCATCCAACTCCACCGCACGCTGCAAGTAAGGAAGCGCAAGTTTTGGCTGATCGATGCGTTCAAAGCATTTCCCGACCATGAAATGTGCATCCGAGCCTTCGATTCCATATTGAATTGCCTGTTCATAAAGTTTCAATGCTTCCTCATAGCGTTCAGCATTGAAATACAAGTTCGCCAGTCCGTAATAGGCCGTCGCCGACTGTTCATCCAATGTCAGTGCTTTTTGGAAAAAGCGCTCAGCGCGCTCGGTTTCTCCAACCGATGTTAATACATGGCCAAAGTTAATATAGCCAAGCGCTTGTTCCGGCTGTTCTTCAATCGCCTGCGTAAAAGCCTGGATTGCATCTTCCGCTCGTCCTTCCTGAAGCGCTTTTATGCCGATTTCGTTAAAATTCATCGCTGATTCCTCCGTCATCCTACGTAATCCAACTGATGGCCGTTCTTAAATACACGGTCGATTGTCCCGCCGCCTAAGCATTCGTCCCCGCTGTAGAAGACCACTGCCTGGCCTGGCGTAATTGCCCGCACCGGCTCATTGAATGTAACAACCGCTTCCTCGCCGCTCATTTTAACGCTGACGCCTACATCTTGCTGGCGGTAGCGGAATTTAGCGGTACATTGGAAAGTTTGTGCCGGCGCATCGCCATTTGTAAAACTTAAATTGACGGCAGACAGGCTATCAGAGAACAAAGCATCATGATGAATGTTTTGCCCTACGTATAAGACATTTTTCTGCAAGTCTTTGCCGATAACAAACCACGGATCGCCCGCTCCGCCGATGCCAAGCCCCTGGCGCTGGCCGATTGTATAATACATCAACCCGTCATGCTGGCCTTTCTTGACGCCATCAAGCGTCTCCATTGATCCTGGCTGGGCCGGCAAATATTGGCTGAGAAATTCTTTGAAATTGCGTTCGCCGATAAAGCAGATGCCTGTTGAATCTTTTTTCGCGGCAGTTGCAAGGCCTGCTTCCAAAGCGATTTCACGCACTTTTTTCTTCTCAATCCCACCGAGCGGGAACATGACTTTCGACAATTGCTCCTGATTGAGCTGGTTAAGGAAATATGTCTGGTCTTTGTTGTTGTCGACGCCGCGCAGCATGCGTGTGACGCCGTCTCCATCGGTTTCAACACGCGCATAATGGCCCGTCGCCAAATAGTCGGCTCCCAGGCTTAGCGCATGTTCAAGAAATGCCTTGAATTTGATTTCTTTGTTGCACATCACATCCGGGTTTGGTGTGCGGCCGGCTTTGTATTCTTCAAGAAAATACGTGAAAACTTTGTCCCAATATTGCTTTTCAAAGTTAACGGCGTAATAAGGAATGCCGATTTGGTTGCATACTTGAATAACGTCTTCGTAATCTTCTGTAGCTGTGCAGACGCCGTTTTCATCGGTATCATCCCAGTTTTTCATAAAGATGCCAATGACGTCATAGCCTTGCTGCTTTAATAAATATGCGGCCACCGAGGAATCTACTCCCCCGGACATGCCGACGACAACGCGTGTATTTTCTGGTGCTTTGGTTTCCATAATTACTCACCTTTTCTATTTTTGCGCGAGGCGCTTCGTAATGTAGACTGTTTTTTCCGCGGCTTCAGCGATATCCGCTTTGTTTAGCCCGATGCCAAAACTAAAGCGGATCGAATTGCGCAATTGCGGCGCATCCTGACCGTACATCGCGACTAATACGTGGGACGGGTCGATCGAGCCGGCTGTGCAGGCAGATCCACTGGATGCGGAAATGCCCGACAAATCCAAATTGACAAGAAACGATTCGATATCGATGCCAGGCAGGCTGACATTAAAAATATGTGCCAGCTGCTGGACTCCGTTTTCATTAAATTCAATGCTGTTTTCTTGAAACGCACGGCGGAATTGGCCTTTGAATCCTTCAAACGCTTCGCGCTTTTGATCCATCGTTTGTTGGGCTATTTTTACGGCGTGTGCAAATGCCTGGACAGCCGGGACGTTTTCTGTACCCGCCCGGCGCTTTTTCT
>JASKZU010000063.1 GCA_030147455.1 Planococcus sp. (in: firmicutes)
GTTTGCTGAAGCGGCGCTTTTTGCCGCATAAGCAAAATGACTTGTGACCTCGAGGACCTGGCTGTAGAAGCTGGACAAAGAAAAGCTGAAACAGCCGTTGAGGCCCGACGAGCACAAGACGGTTTATCAATTCTACTCATTAATATATTCCAGACCATGAAAAAAAGCGCCGAAGCATTTATGCTTCGACGCTTTTTTTATTTGCGCAGCGATCCGAGTTCTGTGGCGATCGCTTGCATTTCATTTGGGCTGAAATTATCGCGCCCTTTGACAAGGTCGTAAATTTCACGCAAATCTTCGTATTCGGATGCATTGAAATGTTCAGCTTTCATTGCATCAACATTGACCATGCGCAACTTGGTTTTTATTTCTTCAATCATGTAGTTAACGTTTTCGTGAGATGGCTTGGATAAGTCCATGCTGCATTCCTGCCTTTCGGATGGGTATGTCTTATCATTCCATTATTCAAATAGAATGTCAATTGCGGGAACGGGCCTCTGCTTTTTCTTCTTTGATCTTCGCATTGATTCGTTTTGTTTCGTAAACGATAACTCCTGACAATCCAAGAAGGCCGATCAAGTTCGGGAACGCCATAAGGCCGTTCATAACATCTGAGAATGTCCAGACGACATCAAGTGATACGATTGCCCCGATAAAGACCATCGCCACAAACGCAATGCGGTAGACAATCAGGAAGCTAGGATTTTTAAACAAGTACTGGAAACACTTTTCTCCGTAGTAAGACCAGCCAATGATGGTCGAAGAAGCGAAGAAAATCAAGCCGATAGCTACGATGATCGGCCCCATGCCGCCAAGGAACTGTTCGAATGCTGCAGTTGTCAGTGCGGCTCCCTGAAGAGAGTCGTCAGTGTAAAGTCCAGACATGACGATCGTAATACCGGTAATCGAACAAATGATTAATGTATCAAACAATACCTGGGTCATGGATACCAATGCCTGGCGTCCTGGCATATCCGTTTTTGCAGCGGCCGCTGCAATAGGGGCAGAACCGAGCCCCGCTTCGTTCGAAAAGACGCCTCGCGCAACACCATAGCGAATGGCAGCCCCGATAGCACCGCCGACTGCGGCCTCCCCTGTAAATGCTGCACTAAAGATCGTACCGAGCGCTGTTGGAATCAATTCCATATTGAGAATCATGATGATGATCCCGGCAATAATATAAAATAACGCCATAAATGGTACGAAATAAGAAGTTACTTTACCGATGGTTTTAATGCCGCCTAAAATTACGACTGCAGCAAAAATGGTCAAGATAATTCCTGTAATCCAAGTTGGAACAGAGAATGTATCACGTACGACGGAAGCAACAGAGTTGGACTGCGTTCCGTTTCCAATCCCAAATGCAGCAATAGCGCCAAAAATAGCAAACAACACAGCGAGCCATTTTTGTTTCAAACCATGTTCAAGATAGTACATCGGCCCGCCGGCCATTTGTCCTTTTGAGTCAACGATACGGTATTTGACAGCTAGAACCGCCTCGCCGTATTTGGTCGCCATCCCGAAGAATGCAGAAAACCACATCCAAAAAACGGCTCCTGGCCCGCCGAGGACGACTGCCGTGGCAACACCGACAATGTTTCCGGTCCCGACAGTTGCGGCCATAGCGGTCGACAATGCCTGGAAATGCGAAATATCGCCTTGCGAATTGGTATCGGTATTTTTACTGAACGTCAGTTTCAGCGCATATGGCAAAAGGCGCAATTGTAAAACGCCCAGGCGCACCGTCAGAAAGATTCCTGTTCCGACCAGGAGGATTAAAAGCGGCGGCCCCCATACGTAACCGCTGATTGTACCAAGAAATTCATTGAATGCTTCCATGTTTCTTCCCCCTTTTTTTCTCTTTAATTTTTAGTGAAATGCTGTTTGCGTAAATTTAATATTCCAAAAGTTCCGTGGCATAGTCAAGCTATTTCTAAAAAATAATTTCGCGAGTGTTTAGAAATTGCATGAACAGGGAAAAATCCAAAGTATGATAGGAATTATATCTTATACTGGGAGGAATTAGAATGAGCCAAAACAAATTGATGACAGGATTACTAGTGGGAGCGGCAGTAGGTGTAATCGTTTCGCTTCTTGACCGCAATACCCGCGAGGATGTAGTAAATACATCGAAGAAAGCAACTCAAAGCGCGAAATACTATGCAAGCAACACAGATGAATTGAAAACTGCATTTAAAGAACAGGCAGAACGTGCACAAAACTTGTATGCCCGCATTTCTGAAGATGCTTCGTATGTAGGTTCTAAAGTAGAAGAAGTCAAACAATTGCTTCCGGAAGTAAAAGAAGTAGCAATGGAAGCGAAAACTGCATTTGTTGAAACAAAAGATGCTGTAGTTGATTCAAAAGATGATGTATTGGCTGCAGTGAAAGAAGATAATCCGTCGCCAAAATCTTCATTAACGGATAACGACTCTTCATCGCAATCGAATTCAAGCAACAATAGCAGCTCTTCATCACAATCAAATTCAAGCAACAATAGCAACTCTTCATCGCAATCAAACCGCAACAATTCTTCACAATCTGGTTCACAAAACCGGAACTGAGCAGCAGATTAAATGAAATTCCATAATCAAAATCCACCCGAATTGATGCGCAATCATGAGGATGGAACAGCTGACCCTAAGTTCTTTAAGGAGTTGGGGAAGCGGATCAAAGACGTCGATGTGCTTGGACTTGGAGCACAATTGGCGTTTTTTTTCCTCTTATCGATTTTTCCGCTGTTAATCTTTCTCATTACATTGCTGCCTTACTTGAACTTGCCAAGACAAGAGTTTTATCGATTTATGGAAAATGTTATTCCAGGCGAAATTTATACGCTCATTGAGCAAACGTTGAGTGAAATTTTAACCAATCAAAACGGCGGACTTCTGTCCTTCGGGATTCTGGCAACTATTTGGTCGGCAAGCCTCGGAATGGATGCGTTGATGAAATCACTGGACACTACTTACGGAACAAGAGGAAAGCGTTCACTCATTATTACGCGAGGCATGTCGATTGTTTTAACTGTCTTATTAATCATTATGCTGGTCGTTGCGTTGGCGCTTCCTATTTTTGGCCGGCAACTCGGATTGTTCTTTTTTACTTTCCTAGGTTTGGAAGAAGGCTTTTTGGAACTCTGGGGCATGATTCGCTTTACCATTCCGGCTATCGTTACGTTTATCGTCTGCGCGGTAATCTACTGGCTGGCGCCAAGTGCACGGGTCAGTGCCGTCTCGGTGCTTCCAGGCGCTGCATTCGCGTCGGTTGGCTGGTTGGCCGTTTCTTTTCTCTTCTCCATCTATATAAACAACTTCGGCAACTTTTCCGCTACTTATGGAAGTATCGGCGGAATTATTCTTATGCTGCTTTGGCTTTATCTTTCTGCAATGCTCCTTATAGTGGGCGGACAAATCAATGCGGTGATGCAAGGACGAAGAAACCGAAGCAAAAAAACGAAGAAAAAGGCGGCTTTTCCCAAAAGTTAAGAGGAAAGCCGTTTTTTCTGTTTATGACGCGAATTGCCAAATTATAGGTGCGTAAAAAGAAAAGCCGGTGCTTCTAGTTGAAACACCGGGAAAAACACTTATTCGCTGTCTTCAGCAGGACGGTTTTTAAATTGCTGCATCTTATCTTCAAGATCGTCCACCATGGCGATCAATCGGTCGATATCTTCGAGCTCGGTGCTTTCCGGTTCGATTGCATCCAACACATCCAAAAACATGTTCAAACGCTGTTTCATATAGGACACTTGCTGTTCTTTATTCGTAATGGATTTGCCCATCGCTAACACCTCGTTTCGCTTGTTAATAGTAGCCGATAAAAGCCGGAATATCAACAGCCACCGAGAGCAATTCGTTAAAAAAATATATAAATTGAATATTTACACTATTTTAAATCTGTGCTATAGTAAGTCCAATCCTTTGCGAGGGGAGGACCGAAATAAACTAATAGGACTCGACTTGGAAAGAGGAGGCGATTCAAGCATACCGGTGGCAGCACCGAGCATGCGCTTATGGAACCCATGGATATGTATAAAACATAAAGGCTCAGCCGCATTCTGCAAAGCAGGAACGGACTGAGCCTTTTATGTGTCTACAAAATCTCGTATGTTTCGATGATTTCGATCGAATCTTCCACTGAGCGGACCATTGAACAATTTTTTCGGGTTAATTCCATTACTCGGGGCATTTTCGCTTGGTCGATAGGGCCCGTAATTTGGAAATGCAAATGAACTTTAGCGACGCGCCCTGCTTCTTCGTCGATTCTGACAAGTTCTTTTACTTCGACTTCAATATTCTCAGCAGGCATCCGCTGCTTTTCCAATACTTTTCGGATAATGCCCGCACTGCAGATGGCGAGTGATGATACTAAGAGTTGGTAAGGGCGGAAGCCATGTTCTTCGTTGGTCGAGACATGCAGCTCGCCAAAAGGCAAATGCCCGGTAAAGCCATATTCGTTCATAGAAAATTTCATCTTCTATCTCCTCCTTATGGTAGAATTGTAGCGGAAACTTCCAAAAATAGAAAAGAACGTGCTCGTTCGGGGAGGCATTATGAAATATTTCATAACAAGTGAACGCGCCCGCTTTTGGATTTTGGTCGTAATTGTATCAATCTCCGGATTTTCGCAAGGCATGCTGTTGCCGTTGATTGCCGTCATCTTCGAGAAAGACGGCGTATCATCTGCGCTGAACGGGCTGAGTGCTACGGGGTTATACATAGGAATTATTGCAGTGGCTCCTTTCATGGAGCCGCAGCTGCGCCGGTTCGGCTTCAAGCCGCTTATCTTGGTCGGCGGAGCAATGGTTATAGCAGCGCTGTTGGCATTTCCATTATGGAAAAGTGTGTTGTTTTGGTTTTTCCTGAGAATTCTTATTGGAGTGGGAGATCAGGCCTTGCACTTTTCCACGCAAACATGGATTACGAGTACATCTCCGCAGCATCGACTTGGGCGCAATATCGCCATTTACGGCATGTCGTTCAGCGTCGGGTTTGGGGCAGGACCGCTGTTTGTGCCGCTTGTCCAAGTATTCGAAGCGTTGCCGTTCATCATTTCGGGTTTATTATGTTTACTGGCTTGGTCGCTCGTATTTTTTCTGCGCAACGATTTTCCGGAAACAACAACGAGCGCTTCAGGAGCGAGAGGTACGTGGCAGCGATTTCGTACAGCCATCGTTATCGGCTGGGTCGCTTTTTTGCCTCCTCTCGGCTACGGCTTTCTCGAAGCTTCGCTTAGTGCCATTTATCCGGTCTATGCGCTGCGCCAATCATTTGATATAAGCATGGTGTCTTACATTCTCGCTGCTTTTTCGGTTGGCGCGATTGCGACGCAATTGCCGCTCGGCGAATTGAGCGACCGGATTGGGCGCAGAAAAGTGTTGATGATAGCATTGAGCGGCGGAGGCGCCGCGTTTTTTGTGGCAACATTGGTAGAAGCGAACGCTTGGCTGACGCTCTTGTTCTTTGTAGTGGCAGGCATGTTCGTCGGATCGACTTTCTCGCTTGGCATTTCGTACATGACCGACTTGATGCCAAAAGAACTGCTGCCGACCGGAAACCTTCTATGCGGCGTAGCCTTCAGTGTCGGCAGTTTGATCGGGCCAGCAGCGGGAGGCTTGTTCCTGGAAGTAACAGAAGAGTTGAGTTTTCTTTTGCTGATCACGGGGATCTTGCTGACACTCTTTACGGTCATTGCTGTTAAAGGACCCAAAAAACAAATTGCTTGAACAGCAAAAGCGGACATGGCATAGAGCCTTGTCCGCTTTTAGTTTATGGTTCCGTTATTTTACAGTCAATAAGCAGACAGCTTCTACTTGCGCCGTTTGCGGGAACATATCGACAGGCTGGATATAGTCGACTCGGTAGATTTTCGTCAATTGCTGCAAATCTTTGGCCAATGTCGACGGGTTGCAGGATGTGTAGACAAAGCGTTTTGGTTTTACTTTCAAAATGGTCTTTAAAAGAGAATCGGCAAGCCCTGTCCGCGGCGGGTCAACAGTCAGCACGTCCGGTACATAACCTTCCTTGCGCCAGGTTTCAAGCCATTTTTCTGCAGTGCCGGTAACATAAGTCGCCGCATAGCCTTGTTTTTTAGCGTTTGCTTTCGCGTCTGCTACGCTTTCAGGAATCGTATCCATCCCGCGGATTTCACGGGCGGAATCAGCAAGCCACAACCCGATCGTTCCAACGCCGCAATAGGCATCAACCACCGACTCTTTGCCGGTCAGCTGGGCAGCGCGCTTGATTTCATTGTACAAGTGAACGGTTTGCTCGGGATTTAATTGGAAAAAAGCACGTGCTGACAAATCGAACGACAGCTCACCAAGTTCTTCGTGAATCGTCTCTTTGCCGAAAAGCGTCCGCGTCGCTTCCCCGAAGACAAGCGACGTTTTTTCCGGATTGATGTTTTGGACAATCGATACGAGTCGCGGATCGATGGCCGACAAACGGTCAATCAGCAGCTTTTCTTTCGGGATTTCTTTGCGGGTAGTGATGAGCGCAAGCTGAATTTCGCCTGTTTTAACGCCTGTACGAACAACAAGCGTACGAACGAGCCCTTTCATCGATTTCCCGTCGTAGATGGGAATATTCAATTCATCGAGAATGCGTTTGGCTGCATTGGTGATTTTTACTGTATCCGGATGCTGCACGATGCATTTTTCGATATCAAGCAGTTGATGAGAGCCTTCGGCAAACAAGCCGGCAGCTACTTTGCCGTTTTGTTTGCGTGTCTGGAATTGGCTTTTATTGCGGTACCGCCACGGATCTTCCATGCCGATCGTTGGGCGAACCGAGATATCGGTTCCGCGCAAATAACGATCGAGCGACTGCAGAATGAGGTCCCGTTTTTCAACAAGCTGCTGTTCATAGGTCATGTGCTGCAATTGGCAGCCTCCGCAAGCTTCATAAATTGGGCACGGCGGCGTTTGGCGATGTGGGGACGATTTGCGGAATTTCAAGATCTTCGCTTCGGCAAAGTTGCGTTTGACAACCGTTACTTGCGCCGTCACTTCCTCGCCTGGCAGTGCTCCTGGAACAAAAACGACGTTGCGCTTGAAAAAGCCGACGCCTTCACCGTTGATGCCCAGTTTTTTTATGGTTAACGGAAATTTTTGTCCGGTTTCAATTACTGGTTTTTCAGTCATGCTGGTCACGTCCTTTATTTCTTCATCCCTCCATTATACGCCTATTTGTATAGGTCAGCCAGTGCTTCGCGCAAATTCGGGAACTGGAAGCGAAAACCATGATTTAAAAGAACAGTCGGCAAAGCGCGCTGGCCTTCGAGAACGAGCCGGCTTTTATCGCCGAGTGCAGCTTTCAAGGCAAACGAAGGAGCGGGAATCCAATGGGGCCTTCCAAGCGCCCGGCCAATTTCCTTGCCGAACGATTTCATGCGTTCGGGATTCGGGGCGGTTACATTAAACGGTCCGGACAGCTCTTTCGTTTCGATGGCGAATAAAACGGTGCGCGCTGCATCATTGACATGAATCCAGGACAGCCACTGCCTGCCGCTGCCGACTGTGCCGCCTGCAAACAATTTGTAAGGCAGCGCCATTAGCGGAAGAGCGCCTTCATTTTTGCCGAGCAGAATACCGAAGCGGGCATATGCCGTGCGTACACCGTCAAGCTGCGCTTGTTCAGCAAGGCTTTCCCAGGCAAGCACTGTTTCTGCCAAAAAGTCATTGCCGTATTCGCGGTCTGACTCGGTGTAAGTTTTATGCTCGGAAGCGGGATAAACGCCGACAGCACTAGCATTGACAAGTACTTCCGGTTTTTTGTGCAGCGCGGAAATGATGCGCAGCACTTCTTTTGTAGCCGATACGCGGCTATCATAGATTTCTTTTTTCTGTTTATCGGTCCACAGGCCATCATTGATTGAAGTGCCGGCCAAGTTGACGAACGCGTCAATGCCTTCGAGTTGTGCTTCCGGATTCGCACTGTCCGACAGCCACTGGACAAATTTCACACCTTGTTCCCCAGATTTTGGTGAGCGGGTCAATACAAGTACTTCATGCCCTTTTTCCTGCAGCAGTGTCGTCAAGGCGGACCCAAGAAATCCTGTGCCGCCTGTTATCGCTATCTTCATCTTTATCGCCTCCATTTTCTATCCCATACCCATATCGAGCGAACCATATGCCAAGAGCGGCGGGAAAGGTGTATAATAGAAGAGAAGCGAGGGGGATATTGATGCCGATCATTACGAAAATAACCCGCGGAAAAAATAATCCGGAGCGCTACAATATATATCTAGAAGAAAAATTTGCATTCAGTGTGGACGAAGCCGTGCTTCTCCGCTACCAATTAACCAAAGGCAAAGAAATCGATCAATGGACCATCGAAGAAGTAAACTTCGAAGATGAAGTCCGGAAGGCGTTTAATAAAGCACTCCATTATTTAGGGTTCCGTATGCGCAGCGAAGGCGAGGTGCGCCAAAAGCTGAAAGAAAAAGAATTCGGCGAGGCAGTCATCGATGAAGCGGTCAAAAAGCTGTACGCATTGAGTTTTCTTGATGATCAGCAGTTTTCAGAAGCGCTGCTCCGGACACAAATCAAATCCGGGAAAAAGGGGCCGCGTGCAATTCAGCAAGATTTGCAAAAGAGAGGAATTGATAAAGGCGTGCAAAAAGATGTCTTAAGCAACTATAGCGAAGAAGAGCAGTTGGAAGTTGCCACGGGGCTCGCAGAAAAGATCGCGGCCAAAGAAAAAACGAAGACACCAAACCAAATCAAGCAGAAAATCAACGATTCCCTGATGAGAAAAGGCTATCCTTATACGATTATCAAGCAGGCCATCGAAAAGCTCGACCTGGAGCGCGACGAAGACCAATGGCTCGACATAGTACGCGAACAGGGAGATAAACTGTGGCGCAAGCACGAAAGCAAGCTGTCAGGCAGCGACCTGTCCCGCAAAGTTAAACAAGGCCTCTACCAAAAAGGATTCCCTGGCGATGTGATCAGTGATTACCTGGATGCAAAGGAGCAGGAAGATGAGTGAAGAAAAACGCTACGCGCAGATGGATGAAACCGAATTGCGCAATGAAATTGCCCGCCTGAAAGAAAAAGCACGAAAAGCCGAACAGCTCGGCATCGTCAATGAATTTGCCGTTCTCGAGCGAAAAGCCATTATGGCTGCTTCCTATTTGCTTGACCCGGAAGATTTTAAACCGGGTGAAGTCTACCATATCGAAGGCGATCCAAATGTTTATTTTCAAGTCGACTATTTAAAAGGGCGTTTTGCCTGGGGTTACCGGATGGGCGGCGACAAGCATACGGAAGCATTGCCTATCTCCATGCTGCGTTCATTGAAGAAAGGGAAGTGAACTGATGAAAGAAGTTATCGAACAGTTAATCATCGAATTGAGAGAAAAAAATCCGCAATTGTCGGAAGACAAAGCGCGGACTTGGATCGAGCTGCTTGTTTCGGATTTTGAATCTTCCTATGCAAAAGCCGGCTACGATTACCAAGGCACAGCAGTCGTGGAAAAAGTCGTGCGCCAATGGATTGAAAGCTACGGGGATAAAATCCACGAATTTGCCGGCCACAATCCGAAATATGCGCATTTGTTGCAGGATTCATAAAAAAACGGCGGAATGCATCGAGCATTCCGCCGTTTTTCTTGTTTAGTTATGGCTGAAATCCAATTTCTTGCGCAGTTTGTCTTCGCTGAAAATCCAGCCGGTGTAAGAATTCAAGACCTTGTGTTGTTCGTCCAAATGGGCAACGGCTACAAACGGGTAATAATCGTTGCTTCGATAACGCAAGTCGATGAGCCGTACTTCATAGATGCTGCCATATTGGTTTATTTCCCAGCGGTATAAAGGGGAAAACGAAACAAAAGCATCCAAGTTTTTATCTTTGAGTGCACTTTGGATCAAGTCATTGTCCGGCATCGGCTTTTTCATGAACTTATCGTAGATGTTGATTGAACGCCCGTATGCCTGGCCGACATAATGGTGGTGGTCGGTGTCTGCCGCAATGCGCCACTGGAAATAACGCATTGTCGGTGCTACGAAAACATCTTTCGTTCCGGGAATCGTATTGCGTATAGCCTTTTTAATGGCTGCCTGCAAAGCAAAGCGCGAAAGATAATAAACGAATAAGATGGCATATAAAATGCCTATCGTCCATACCGGATCTGATCCGAATGCCCAGAACATCAAGGCAGCTAAGTGCGCACCGAAAATGATCGGGTCAAATGTATTAATGACTCCAAGTGCAACCCATTTATTGGAAAAAGGCCGTAATGCTTGCGTGCCGTACGAATTGAAGATATCGACAAACACATGCAGAAATACAGCCAGAAAAGTCCAAAGCCATAGATGCAGTAAATTAGCTTCTGGGAACAGCAAATAGATAGCTCCCGACAGCAAAATCGGCCATGTCAGCACTGCTGGAATCGAATGCGTGATGCCTCGGTGGTGCCGAATGTAAACTGCATTGTCACGTAATTTCAAAACAGTGTCCACATCGGGGATCTGTGAACCGATAATGGTTCCGGTCATGACCGCTGTCATGGTGACAGGATGGGAGGCAACCACCGGGTCAGCCATTGCGAGTCCGCCAAGTGCTATGCCCATGACGATATGAGTTCCTGTGTCCATGGACGCTTCCCCCTTTTGCGAGCGTTTATAATGTCTTGTCTGCTCGTCATTTGTTAAAATAAGCATATTCCTTCAATACTACATACCCAATTTACGGACGGAATAATCAGCAGGAACGGAGGCAGTTTTCATAAATATGAACAAGCAGCAATTTCAGCAGGACTTGATTGGCTGGTTTCAAAAAGAGCAGCGCGACCTGCCATGGCGGCGCACTGCTGATCCATACCAGATTTGGATTTCAGAAGTCATGCTTCAGCAAACACGAGTCGACACGGTAATCCCTTACTATAAACGTTTTGTCGAGCAATTTCCCACTGTCGATTCCTTGGCGGCGGCAGAAGAAGAAACGCTGCTGAAACTGTGGGAAGGGCTCGGCTATTATTCACGCGCACGAAACCTGCAGGCCGGCGTTCGGGAAGTGGCTGCAAACTACGGTGGAGTCGTCCCGAATACAAGAAAAGAAATTTCAGCTTTAAAAGGAGTCGGCCCGTATACGGCAGGTGCTGTATTGAGTATTGCCTACGGGGTGCCGGAACATGCGGTGGACGGCAATGTCATGCGTGTACTGAGCCGTATATTGCTGATCGAAGAAGATATCGCCAAACCGAAAACACGAAAAGTGTTCGAGCAAGCCGTAACTGAACTTATCAGCCACGAAGACCCTTCTTCGTTCAATCAGGGGTTGATGGAGCTCGGCGCACTGATCTGTACGCCAACTTCGCCGAAATGCCTGTTGTGCCCGGTGCGCGACCACTGCGAAGCGTTTCATGCCGGCAAAGAAACCGACCTGCCAATCAAGACGAAAACAAAGAAAAATCGTTCCGTCGATTTTGCTATGGCTGCAATACGCAGCGGCGATAAAATTCTCATGGAGCAGCGTCCGGACAAAGGGTTGCTCGCGGGCATGTGGCAATACCCGATGCTTGAATTGACCGAAACGGCTGATTCCGGAAAAATCGGAGCGCTTTACGGTGAACTGCTGCAAACAGAAATTTTGGGCATCAAGAAAATTACTGCTTTTAAACACGTGTTTTCTCATTTAACATGGAACGTGGACGGTTATCTAGCCGAAGCGGAAGAATTTACTCCGCCTGAAAAGATGAAATGGGTGACGCCAGAACAATTGGCTCGTTTGCCGATTGCCGGCCCTGGCCAAAAAATGAAGACAGCCTTAGAGCAAAGAGGAGATGTAGCAACATGACAGAACAAAAAGTAGCATTGGTGACAGGCAGCAGCCGTGGATTGGGGAAAGCAATGGCGATTGCGCTTGCAGAAGCAGGATACGATGTAGTCGTCAACTATGCGCGCAGCAAGTCTGCCGCACTGGATACAGTAAAAGAAATCGAAGCAAGAGGGCAAAAAGCCTTGCTCGTCCGCGCCAATGTCGGCGATATTGATAAATTGCGCGGCATGTTCGAGACCATTAAAGAAGAGTTCGGCCGTCTGGATGTGTTCGTATCGAATGCAGCGTCAGGCGTGCTGCGCCCGATTATGGAACTTGAAGAATCCCACTGGGACTGGACGATGAACATCAATGCAAAAGCGATGCTCTTCGGTGCACAGGAAGCGGCGAAACTAATGGACAAGGGCGGCAAAATCATCGGCATCAGCTCGCTCGGATCGATCCGCTATTTGGAAAACTACACGACGATCGGCGTGTCCAAAGCCGCTGTCGAATCGATTACGCGTTATTTGGCAGTAGAACTGTCTCCTAAGAACATCGCGGTCAATACGGTATCCGGCGGTGCAATCGACACAGAAGCTTTGACGCATTTCCCGAACCGCGAAGACTTGCTGAATGATGCGCGTGAAAACACGCCGGCAGGCCGTATGGTGGAGATTGAAGATATGGTAAAAGCGGCAATGTTCCTCGTTTCAGATCAAGCTGATATGATCCGCGGGCAAACAATTATCGTAGATGGCGGTCGTTCTATCGTCATGTAATTATCGCAACTATTGTCTTATTGCTGTATGTTTTCAGAATTGATTGATATAATGAACGGGAGATAACATATGGCAATAGTTAGACGAAAAGGTGGGATAGTGCATGGCGGTTCCTGCGGAAGGTGAAACAATCCAAATCCACAGTTACAAGCACGACGGGCGCATCCACCGTGTCTGGCAGGAAACAACTGTACTGAAGGGAACGAACAATATTGTAATCGGTGCGAACGAGCGCACATTGGTGAGGGAATCAGACGGCAGGACATGGTTGACCAGAGAACCCTCTATCTGCTATTTTCATGCTGAACATTGGTTTAACATCATTTGCATGCTCCGGGATGATGGCGTCTATTATTACTGCAACATCAGTTCGCCATTCGTTTACAATAACGGATCGTTAAAGTACATCGATTATGACTTGGATGTCAAAGTGTTTCCGGATATGTCTTACACGCTGTTGGATGAAGACGAATTTGAAGACCATAAGCGGCAAATGGCCTACCCCGAAGTGATCGACCAGATTCTCTACCGGAATGTAGACAAGTTGATTGGCTGGATCAAACAAAGGCGCGGTCCTTTTGCCCAGGACTTTATTGAGGTATGGACGAACCGGTATGAATTCCATAAGCATAACCGGATTCATGATTAACATGGAAAACCTGTTGCCTGCCAACAGGTTTTTCATTTTGAACAGAATGGAGGAAAGCGTTTGAGCAGCATAAAGCGTTACATGAAATTCGTTAAACCGTACTACTGGCAAATCGCTTTGACGATTTTCATCGGAGTGTTCAAGTTTGCCATTCCGTTGTTTATCCCGTTGCTCATTAAAATCGTCATCGATGACATTATCGGGGCAGAAGCATTGAGCGATGCCGAAAAGCTCCGCCAGCTATACATGTGGCTTGGCGGAACAGCCATTGTATTTTTCCTGCTGCGCCCGCCGATCGAGTATTTCCGGCAGTATTACGCGCAGTATGTAAGCAATAAAATCCTGTACGATATCCGTGGATATCTATACAGCCACCTGCAGCGGTTGAGTTTGCGCTATTACGCAAATACGCGGGCAGGGGAAATTATTTCACGGGTCATCAATGATGTAGAGCAGACGAAAAACTTTGTGATGATTGGCTTGATGAACGTCTGGCTTGATGTAGCGACCATTTTGATTGCGATCATCATCATGCTGACGATGGATGTTTCTCTTACTATCGTCGCGCTGTTGGCATTCCCGTTTTACGCATTCAGCGTCAAGTATTTTTTCGGGCGATTGCGGGATTTGACGCGCGAGCGTTCACAGGCGCTTGCCAACGTCCAAAGCTATTTGCACGAGCGTGTGCAGGGCATGAGCATCATCAAAAGTTTTGCGCTTGAAAAACACGAGCAAAAAATCTTCAACAAAACAAACGACAGCTTTTTGGAAAAAGCGATCGACCACACGAAATGGAACGCCAAAGCATTTGCAGTGGTTAACACGATCACTGACGTAGCGCCGTTGCTTGTCATCGGCTATGCTGGCTACCAGGTAATTCAAGGGAATTTGACACTCGGAACGATGGTAGCGTTTATCGCTTATATCGAGCGTCTTTACAACCCGCTGCGCCGGCTGGTCAACTCCTCGACAACACTTGTGCAATCACTCGCTTCCATGGACCGTGTATTTGAGATGGTCGACGAAGAGTACGACGTAACCGATAAACCGGGAGCGCGTGAACTGGGGCGCGTCGACGGCAAACTGGAATTCCACAACGTGGCATTTCATTATAATGACGGCGGCAGCGAAGTGCTGTCGAATCTGAACTTTACAGTGAATCCAGGGGAAACGGTTGCCTTTGTCGGCATGAGCGGCGGCGGAAAATCAACCATCGTCTCGCTTATCCCTAGATTCTATGATGTGACGTCCGGTTCGATCCGCATGGACGGGCATGATGTGAAAGATGTAACCACCCATTCATTGCGCGATCAAATCGGGCTTGTATTGCAAGACTCTATTTTGTTCAGTGAATCGGTCAAAGAAAACATCTTGATGGGGAAACCGGAAGCGACCGACGAAGAAGTGATTGCTGCAGCTAAAGCAGCCAACGCGCACGACTTTATCGAGAACCTGCCGGAAGGCTACGACACAAAAGTCGGCGAGCGCGGCGTCAAGTTGTCGGGCGGCCAAAAACAGCGCATCGCCATCTCGCGGGTATTCTTGAAAGATCCGGCGATATTGATCTTGGACGAAGCTACATCCGCACTCGATCTCGAGAGCGAAGCGCTCATCCAGGACTCTCTTGAACGCTTGGCGCATGACCGAACCACATTGATGGTGGCACATCGTCTGTCGACCATTACACACGCTGATCAAATTCTCGTGATCGATAATGGACAATTAGCAGAAAAGGGAACACATGAAGAACTTTTGAAAAAACAAGGTGTTTACTATAAGTTGTTCCAAGTTCAAATAATCGAATAAGTTTATCGGGCTTCCCTCTAGAGGGAAGCTTTTTTTATGTGAGCATAGAATGTTTAGATTTTAGGAGCTATTGCATTAATAATAGTTTTCCGTATAATGAAAATAAAAGGAATCTTCAGAATAATATTGTTGTATAAAGGGGGATCATCATGGACGAACGTAAAACCATACTGGATGTGAAAGGTCTGCGCACTTCATTTTTCACAGATGATGGGGAAGTGCCGGCAGTTGACGACATTGACTTTCACATTCGCCAAGGAGAAGTGCTTGGCATTGTAGGAGAGTCCGGGTGTGGGAAAAGTGTTACCTCGCTATCGATCATGGGGCTTGTACCAAGTCCTCCTGGGAAAATAGTGGGTGGGGAAATTTTATTTCAAGATAAGGATTTAACAAAATTAAGCGATAAAGAGATGCGCCAAATCCGCGGGGATGATATCGCTATGATCTTCCAGGAGCCAATGACATCACTGAATCCATTGTTTACAATCGGCGATCAATTGAGGGAAGCGTTGAAAATCCATAAGCGCGATTGGTCCAAAAAACAAATTCAAGCACGCGCTGTAGAAATGATGAAGCTGGTCGGTTTGCCCCGTGCAGAAGCGCTTCTCAACGATTATCCCCACCAATTGTCAGGAGGCATGCGCCAGCGTGTGATGATTGCGATGGCGCTTCTTTGCGATCCTAAAGTCCTGATTGCCGATGAACCGACAACCGCGCTGGATGTCACCATTCAGGCGCAGATTTTAAAACTTATAAAAAACTTGAACGAACGCCTGGACACAGCCGTCCTATTGATTACGCACGATTTGGGCGTAGTCGCGGAAACGTGTGAACGGGTCATTGTTATGTATGCGGGCAAAGTGGTCGAGCAGGGACCGGTCCATACGATATTCAATGACCCCCAGCATCCTTATACACGCGGATTGCTCGCAAGCGTTCCGGATATGCGCTTTAAAAAAGAGCGTCTTTATTCTATTCCGGGTAATGTGCCGAAGCCTGGAACGATCAAAACCGGCTGCAAGTTTGCGGCGCGCTGCGAATTTGCATTCGACCGCTGCCTAAATGAAAATCCAGAACTCTACCAAACAGCATCTGACCACGAAACGCGCTGTTTCCTGTACGATCCGAAGGAGGCCAAGTCGCATGACCGAACCGTTATTAAAAGTTGAAGGGCTGAAAAAATATTTCCCGATTAAAGGCGGTTTTCTGGGCGGTGTCAAAGGCCATGTAAAAGCAGTTGATGATGTTTCCTTCTTTGTTCACGAAGGAGAAACGCTTGGCATTGTCGGCGAGTCAGGGTGCGGAAAATCGACGACGGGGCGCATGCTAATGAGGCTGCTCGATCCGACAGAAGGAAAAGTCACATTTGACGGACAGGAACTCACATCGCTTTCTCCGCAGGATATGCGAAAAGCACGCCGTGATATTCAAATGGTGTTCCAGGATCCTTATGCATCGCTGAACCCACGCCACAGCATCGAAAAAATTCTGATGGAGCCGCTGAATGTCCACAATATCGGCGACCCGAAAGAACGCAAGCGCAAAGTGCACGAATTTCTTGAAATTGTCGGCCTCAGCAGTTACCATGCCAAGCGCTACCCGCATCAATTCAGCGGGGGGCAGCGCCAGCGTATCGGGATTGCCCGCGCGTTGATGACCAATCCGAAATTGATTATTGCAGATGAACCGGTATCGGCACTTGACGTGTCGATTCAAGCACAAGTGCTGAACTTGATGCAGGATTTGCAGCGTGATTTAAAACTGACTTATATTTTCATCGCACACGATCTTGGCGTGGTGCGCCATATCAGCGACCGTGTCGGCGTTATGTATCTTGGCCAAATGGCTGAACTTGCAGAGACGGAAAGCTTGTACGAAAAACCGCTTCATCCTTATACACAAGCGCTCTTGGCAGCAGTGCCGGTTCCGGATCCTGCCTTTGTCAGGGAAGAAGTGATCATCAGCGGAGATGTGCCGAGTCCGGCCAACCCGCCGAGCGGATGCCGCTTTCATACACGCTGCCCGTTCAAAATGGATATCTGCTCAAAAGAAGTTCCGCTTTTCGCGGAAGTCGAACCTGGTCATTCTGTAGCTTGCCACTTATACGAGGCGTGCAAGCCGCAATGATAATAAAAAAACACAACGGAGGGGTTAATTTGGGGAAAAAGAAAGTTACATTGCTCGCTTTGCTGATGCTGCTTTTGCTGTCCACGGCATTATACGGCTGTTCAAGCGGTGATTCAGGATCGGAAGGGGAAAGCAGCGGCGATTCAGAATCCGGCGAGAAAAAGACGTTAATTTTCGGGCGCGGGGGAGACTCGGTTTCATTGGATCCGATCGTCGTAACAGACGGTGAGTCGTTTAAAGTCACGAAAAATATATTCGATACGCTGATCAACTTTGGTGAACAGGATACAGAAATCGAGCCAGCGCTTGCAAGTGATTGGCAAGCAGAAGAAGATGGTTTGACGTACACGTTCCAACTTGAAGAAGGCGTCACATTCCACGACGGCACGGATTTTAATGCCGAAGCGGTTGTAGCCAACTTCGAGCGCTGGGCTGCGGGTGACGCAGATCAATTCCCATATTATAAATCGATGTTCGGCGGATTCGGCGACGAAGAAGAACATGTAATCGAATCGGTTGAAGCAACAGGCGACTATGAAGTCGTTATCAAATTGAAGCGCCCGCAAGCACCATTCCTCAAAAACTTGGCGATGAGCCCATTCGGCATCGCATCGCCGACTGCCTTTGAAGAAGCAGGCGATAAATTCGGAGACAACCCAGTCGGAACAGGGCCGTTCAAGTTTGTTGAATGGAAGCGCAACGACACAGTAACAATCGAAAAATTTGATGACTACTGGGTAGACGGGGAACCAAAGCTTGACGAAGTCGTGTTCCGTGCGATTCCGGATAACTCTGCCCGTTTGAACGCGCTATTGTCTGGCGAAATCGATTTGGCAGATGGCATTACGCCGTCTGACTCCCAAACGATCGAAGACAACGCAAACTTGCAATTGTTTGAGCGTCCGTCTATGAACGTCGGGTATCTTGGTTTGACTACAACACGGGAGCCTTTTGATGATCCGAAAGTCCGCCAGGCGATGAATCATGCAATCGATCGCCAGGCGCTTGTCGATTCTTTCTTCGAAGGCCGTGCTGAAGTGGCGAAAAACCCAATGCCTCCGGTTATCAGCGGTTATAATGAAAATGTGGAAGGCTATGAATTCGATCCGGAAAAAGCGAAGGAATTGCTGGCTGAAGCAGGACTTGAAGACGGCTTTTCGATGGAACTATGGGCAATGCCTGTGCCGCGTCCATATATGCCGGATGGCCAAAAAGTGGCCGAAGCCATTCAAAGCAACCTTGCCGATGTCGGCATCACAGCTGAAATCGTTTCGTTCGAGTGGGCAACTTATCTAGAGAAAGCAGCAGCTGGTGAAGCAGATGCATTCCTTCTCGGCTGGACAGGCGATAACGGCGATGCCGACAACTTCTTGTATGTCTTGCTAGACCAGGACAACATCGGTTCCAACAACTATACGTACTATGAAAACCAGGAACTGCACGACATCCTGATCCAGGCGCAAACGGAAGTGGAAGAAGATGCACGCAACGATTTGTATATGCAGGCCCAGGAAATCATTCATGAAGATGCACCATGGGTACCGCTTGCGCACTCTACGCCTCTTCTCGCAGGCGGCACAAACGTTATCGACTTTAAAGCGCATCCAACTGGTTCCGACAAATTGGCATCAGTAGATTTAGAGTAATTGTTTTTCGGAAGGAGAGGTCAAACTGATTTCTCCTTCTTT
Source organism: Planococcus sp. (in: firmicutes) (assembly GCA_030147455.1). GTDB lineage: Bacteria > Bacillota > Bacilli > Bacillales_A > Planococcaceae > Planococcus. Next base: position 18,815 of record JASKZU010000063.1, read on the forward strand.
TTCTTACATATTGCAGCAGAGATGGAGAGGTGAAGAAGATGCTTCACTATATCGGCCAACGGCTTTTGCAGCTGATTCCGGTTTTGCTCGGCATGACGTTTATCGTCTTTATGATCATCCGTGCAATTCCAGGCGATCCGGCGCAAGTCATTCTTGGGCAACAAGCATCTGAAGAAGCAATAAAAGCACTGCGGACGAGCCTGGGGCTTGATAATCCGTGGTATATTCAATATTTTGATTACTTGAAGGGACTGGTGACCGGAGATCTTGGCAATTCACTGCGCACCCGGACACCCGTATCTGAAGAAATATGGCCGTACTTGGCCGCGACATTCGAGTTGTCGCTGTTTGCCATCATTATCGCTGTCGTAATCGGCATCAACGCCGGCATCATTTCAGCATGGTTCCAAAATTCATGGTTTGATTATTTGGCCATGATCCTGGCATTGATTGGTGTCTCCATGCCCATTTTCTGGCTGGGCTTGATGAACCAATGGATCTTTTCCATTGAACTCGGCATCTTGCCGACAACCGGACGCGAAAACGTCCGGGATCCGATCGACACAATCACTAACTTTTACGTATTGGATACGCTGATAAAAGGCGACTTTAGCCAAACAGCAACGGTGCTCAAGCATCTAGTGCTGCCAGGAACGGCGCTTGCGACCATTCCGATGGCCATCATCGCCCGCATGACGCGCTCAAGCATGCTTGAAGTGATGCGTTCGGATTATGTCCGGACAGCACGCGCGAAGGGTGTCAAAATGTTTTGGGTCGTGTATAAGCACGCTTTGAAAAACGCCATCATTCCGGTGCTGACCATTATCGGATTGCAGATGGGGCTGCTTCTCGGCGGGGCCATTTTAACAGAAACGATTTTCGGGTGGCCGGGAATCGGGCGCTATATTTACGAAGCAATCGGTTTCCGTGATTACCCGGTTATTCAATCTGGCATTTTGGTCGTCGCGTTTATTTTTGTCATGATTAACTTGCTGGTTGATTTACTTTACGGATTAGTCGATCCAAGGATCAAATATGATTAGGAAGGAGGCAAAATGCAATGGCTGAAGCAGTAACAGAAAAAGCAGAAATGCAGAAAGTCGCAGGGCCCTGGAAAGAAGCTTGGCGCGGGTTCCGCAAAAGCAAAGTCGCGGTAGTGGGAATGGGCATCGTCGTATTTTTCATCTTATTGGCGATTTTCGGACCTTTGTTTACTCCGCAAGGCATCAACGAGCAAAATCTTTCCCAGCGGCTTTTGCCTCCTTCCGCTGACCATTGGATGGGAACCGATGATTTTGGCCGGGATATCTTATCGCGCGTCGTTTACGGCGCTCGCATCTCATTATGGGTCGGATTTTTGGCAGTTATCGGGTCGGTTGTAGTCGGAAGCATACTCGGCATTATCGCCGGTTACTATGGGCGTTGGGTAGACAGCGTGATCTCGCGGATCTTCGACATCATGCTTGCGTTTCCAAGTATTTTGCTCGCCATTGCCGTTGTGTCGGTTCTTGGGCCGTCACTTCGCAATGCATTGATCGCTATCGCTATTATCAACGTGCCGAACTTTGGGCGTTTGATTCGCTCGAAAGTGCTCAGCATCAAAGAAGACGAATACATCATGGCAGCTAAGGCAATCGGCATGAAAGACAGCCGCATTTTGCGCTCTCACATCCTGCCGAATTCAATGGCGCCGGTCATCGTGCAAGGAACGCTTGCTATTGCCACTGCTATCATCGAAGCGGCAGCGCTAGGATTCCTGGGGCTCGGCGCACAGGCGCCTTCACCGGAATGGGGCAAGATGCTGGCGGATTCGCGTTCTTACTTGACGAATGCCCCCTGGACAATGATTTTCCCTGGTGTAGCGATTATGCTGACTGTACTTGGTTTTAACTTGATGGGGGATGGATTGCGGGATGCACTTGACCCGCGTATGAAATCATAAAGAAAAGCGTCCGGATTTTTCTCCGGACGCTTTTTTTAGATCGATTTTTCAATTTCACGGTCGACTTCTTCGCCGTGGTAATTGTGGTACGCGATAATCAGCAAATCAAGATGCTCTAAATGTTCTTCGTAATCCAATAGTGCCGACAAGACGTGCATCAAATGATAAACCGAAAATTCGTCTTCCTCGACCTCGGTGGATAAATTAATTTCTTTTACAAAAATTGACATCACTTCGTTGCGCTTAAGTACAGCATCGGGCCCGGAATTCTCACTGTGCTCGGGCCGGATTTTGCCGATGTATTTCATGTAAAGCTGTTCGTGGTAGCTTGCCAAACTCTCCAAGCGTTCCT
>JASKZU010000077.1 GCA_030147455.1 Planococcus sp. (in: firmicutes)
CAGCCTCCGGGAAAATCCAGAAATTCAAACTGCGCGAAATGTCTGAGGAAGCGGCGGAAAAAGCATAGCCATTAAACGGGATCCTGTCCATAGAGTCGGCGCGCTAGTCAGAAAAAAATCCGCCCGACGTTTAGCGACGGAAAGATCGGGGGACACAAGTAACAGAACTTATCTTGAAAACAAGATATCTTGCTAAAGCCACGGAGTGAATCGATAAAGGGGAGTGTAAAAGATGAGCAATGTAAACTTGGCGATTATTTATTACAGCTCGACAGGCACCAACTATCAAATGGCACAATGGGCAGAAGCGGCCGCAAAACAAGCAGGGGCCGAAGTGAAAGTGGCTAAGGTGAAGGAAAACGCACCAGAAGCTGCCATCGAATCCAATCCTGCCTGGAAAGCGCATTACGAAGCGACAAAAGATGTTCCAGAAGCGGATACGGACTTGCTCGAATGGGCAGACGCCATCATTTTCAGCGTACCGACGCGTTTTGGCCATGTACCTTCACAAGTTCAGCAGTATTTTGATACAACCGGTGGATTGTGGGCCCAAGGAAAATTGGTCAATAAAGTAACAAGCGCCATGTCTTCTGCGCAAAACGCAAACGGTGGACAAGAAGCGACCGTTCTGGCTGTCTACACGACGATGCAGCACTGGGGAGCTATCATTGCAGCACCTGGCTATACTGACCAGTCGCTCTTTAAAGCAGGCGGCAATCCTTACGGTACGAGCGTAACGGTCGATCAGGAAGGAAATATGGTCGAGGATGTGCAGGACGCAGTGGCGCATCAAGCCAAACGCACTGTTGAAGTTGCCGGGTGGGTTAAACAAGGCCTAAACGGGTAAAGAAATTGACAGGCCGATAAAAGCAATTGCTAGCAGAGAGGCGGACATGCCTGTCTGCTTTTTGCTATGAGGGGGGAGAATAGCATGAACTGGCTTAGTTTTCTGTTTGTTGCAGGGTTTATTATGATTCATTTATTTTCTAAACAAATGAATTTTTTAACCGCTGTTCCGCGCAGCCGCTTTTTATCGATTGCAGGCGGGATTTCTGTGGCATACGTGTTTTTGCACTTATTGCCGGAACTCGGCGAATTTCAAGAAACGGTTCATGAAAGCATAGGAATGCACGGAGAAGGATTTTTGAAAAACCATATTTATTTGGTCGCTATGGCTGGACTTGTCATTTTTTACGCGCTGGAGCAGCTCGTGAAAAGTTCAAAACGAAAAACGGGCAAAGGCAAGTCATCCTCAGGCGTTTTTTGGGTTCACATCGGCTCGTTTGCTTTGTATAATGGTGTTATTGGCTATTTGATGGTGCGCGAAGAATTTAATGGCGCCATAGGCATGACCCTGTTTTTCATTGCGCTCGGCGTTCATTTTGTTACCAACGATAAGGGCCTTCGTGAAGCCCACAAAGGCGAATACGACCGATACGGCAGATGGCTTCTTGCTGCTGCTATTGCAGTTGGCTGGGGAATTGGCTTTATTGCTTCGGTCCACGAGCTGGTTATTGCATTTTTGACGGCATTGCTTGCAGGAGGCATCATACTAAATGTTTTGAAAGAAGAATTGCCTGAGGAACGCGAAAGCAGTTTAGGTGCTTTTGTCATGGGGCTAGTCGCTTATTCTGCCTTGCTATTATTGGTTTGAGCAAGGAAGTAAAGGGTATTTTTATAGTAGGACTAGTTATTTAAGTCTATGGGAAAGAAACCGGTAACAGTACAAAAAAGTTTTTACCGGTTGATGTTGAAAGGTGATGTGAATCACAATGATCACAAAAGAAGAAAAAGAGATATTCGAATATGAAGTAAGAAAGCTGATGGATGAGTATAGGCAATGCCCTCACAGTCCGTTGAGGCAGAAGATTAAAGAAGATCTTCAGTGGTTAAAATCGGTCATTTTTTCCTCGAGCGACCGAAACAAGCCATTAAAATAATATATTGATAGTTCAAGTCCTGCAGCTGGCCTGCAGGTCTTTTTTTATGGAATTGTGAACCGTTTTGTAACAATTTCCCGGGGAATCACCACTCGCTTGGGCATCCCGGACGGAATCCTCCACCCGCTCCTTTATAATAGAAGTAAGTCAAAGAAAGGACGATGGCAATGGGCAATCTAAAGCAATTGGCTTATCAGCAAAACACCCGCATCCGCATGTTGTATATCGCATCGCTTGCAAAAGGTGCGGCGATGATCGGCCAAGCTTTGTTTTTTGTTTGGGTAACCGATGCCGTGTTTTTAAAAGGGGCCTCTTTTGGAGAAGTAGTGCCGATTCTCGGTGCGCTGCTTGGGGTCATCTTGCTGCGCGCAGCGGCAAGCTACAGCATTGGACGGCTTGGTGTGGCGCTCTCGGCAGAATCGAGAAGCAAGCTGCGCCGTGAAGTGATTCAGTCTTATAAGGAAAATCCGCTTCAGGCATCAATTGCTGGGCAATCGGGCAGAAAGGTTGGCTTGTTGCTGGAGGCAGTCGATGACACAGACGGGTTTTTCAGCAAATATATTCCGCAAATGATTCAAAGCTATACTATTCCTTTTATGCTGCTTGGGGTCATTTTTTATCTTAACTGGACGACGGGTTTGATCATATTGATTACAGCTCCGTTTATTCCTTTGTTTATGGCAATCGTTGGTAAGCGTACCAAGCAAAAGGCAGATGAAAAAGTAGAACAGCTGGCAAACTTCTCGGGTACGTTTTTAGATGTGCTGCAAGGATTGACGACGCTTCGGTTGTTTGGCCAGGCCAAACGCCAAAGCCAGCGGATTCGCGACAACAGCCTGAAATTCCGTGATTCGACGATGGATGTGCTTAAGTCGGCCTTTTTATCTTCTTTAACGCTTGAGTACATTTCGATGCTCAGCATCGGGATTGTGGCACTGGAAATCGGGTTGCGGTTGGTCGTGTTTGACAGCATCACCTTTTTCCCGGCCTTTCTAGTGCTGTTGCTCGTACCGGACTTCTTTAACTTGCTGAAAGATTTTGGCAGTGCTTTTCATACTGCAAGGGGAAGCATCGCTTCGTCAGAACTGTTATCAGGCGAGCTGGAGCAGCGCCACAACCCTGTCGTTTGGGGAACGGAGGCAGTCGCAGCTCCCGTGCAGCTGACGCTTGACGGAGTGAGCTTTCAATACGGCGATGGATTCGAACTAGCCCCGGCAACTATCCATATTGAAGCGGGAAAAACAACCGCGTTAATCGGGACAAGCGGATCGGGCAAAAGTACATTGATGAACCTGATGGCCGGTTTGCTGCCGGAAAATGGCGGGCAATTGCTGATTAATGGCGTGCCGCGGCAGCAAGTAGACGAAACGGGCTGGTTCCGCAGCTTGAGTTATATTACGCAAGATCCCTATGTGTTTTCGGGAACAATCAGAGAAAACATCGTGATCGGCACCGGAGAAGCGGCCACTGCTGAAGAGCTTGGATCGGCAGTCGAGAAGGCAGGAATCCGTGAATTGGTCGACTCGCTTCCTGAAGGATTGGATACGCTTATTGGAGAGGGCGGGCGCGGCTTATCGGGCGGCGAGAAACAACGGCTTGTGCTGGCTCGTGCTTTCCTGAAAAAGCCGAAGCTTATATTTTTCGATGAACCGACAGCCGGTCTCGATTTACAAACAGAGAAAATTTTGCAGCGGGCGATCGCTGAGCTGTCGCAAGGAGCAACTGTGATTCTGATTGCCCACCGGCTTCATACGATCCAACAAGCGTCAAACATCGTCGTTATGGAAGGCGGACGGATTGCAGCCGCGGGTACACATGAACAGTTATTGAAAACATTCGAACCTTACGGGAAAATGATCGAAGCGCAGCAAGGAGGCAATCGCGTATGGGTGAATTAAAGACGGTATTTTGGCTGACGCTAAAAGAAAAACGGGACGTGGCGCTTGCGGTCTTGTTCGGCTTTTTAGCCGGACTTGCCGGTGTGGCCCTTCTCGGGGCGAGCGGCTATTTGATTTCAAAAGCGGCACTGACGGCCCAGATGACGACGTTGGTCGTCATGGCCGCTTCACTGAAGCTGTTCGGTTTTGCGGCCGCCATTACGCGTTATGCCGAGCGGCTGTTTTCCCATCGGGCGACATTTACGATGCTGGGTGAATTGCGCAGCAATTTCTTCGACCGGCTTTCTCCGCTGGCGCCTGGGATTTTCCAGCGGCATCAAAGCGGCGATTTGCTGTCGCGGATTGTCGGCGATGTGGAAAGCCTGCAGAACTTCCTGCTGCGTGTATTGTACCCGCCGATTGTCGTTGGGATGGTATTGGTGGCAACCGTATTTTTCGCTTCGTTTTATTCGATCCCGGTTGCGATTGTTGTCTTGATCGGTGCAGTATTCTCGGTTATTGTACTGCCCATGTTTTTTGCCTACCGAAGAAAAAACAAAAGCCACACAACAAGAGCGAGCCGTGGGCAATTCGCGGCCGCTTCTGCTGAATTTCTTTATGGGTTCCGCGAACTTAAGCTGCATTTGGCGCTTGAAGAAAAAAGCGGCCAGCTGCAGGAACAGGCGACGCGTTATGAACAGGCGCAAAAAAGTGAAGGGCTGGAAGAAAATCGCGTTCAGTCGGTCAATGCGCTGTTTGCATTTTTGACGTCATTTTTTGTTTTGGCACTCGGCGCTTATTTTGTATCCATCGGCGAATTAAACGGTTTGTATTTAGCGATGCTCGTAATGGTCTCGCTAGGTGCTTTTGAGAATACAGGGCCGCTTGCGGCATTGCCGGCATACTATGAAGAAAACCGGATGGCTGCGCGGCGTTTGAGAGAAGTGGTGGACGAGGAGCCGGATGCCAGCGATGGGCAGATGAAGGCAGGACTGCCCGGAATTACGGTAGACCGCTTGTCTTATCATTATCCAAACGATAGCCGGGCAGCGCTCGATAATATCAGTTTTTACTTGCCGCCCGGATCGAAAACGGCCATTGTTGGCCCGAGTGGATCGGGTAAATCGACGCTGTTTCTGCTTTTGTTGAAAGTGATGCAGCCGCAGCAGGGGGAAATTTATATCGGGGATGCCCCGCTGGAGTCGATGCAGCCAGAGAGCTTGTGGGAGCATGCCAATGTGGTGTTGCAGGACAACCACTTTTTTGCCGGAACAATCGAAAGCAATTTGCGCATCGCGAGCGAAACGGCCGGTGCAGGACAAATGCAGGAAGTACTCGAATTGGTGCAGCTTGCACATTTGACATTGGATGCCCCGGTGCTCGAAAAAGGGCGCAATTTGTCCGGTGGTGAAAAGCAGCGTTTAGCAATGGCTCGTGCTTTGTTGAAAAACCAGCGGCTGTGGCTGCTGGACGAGCCGTTTTCATCGGTCGACGGCGTGACGGCAGAAGCTATTTATGGCCGCCTGTTTGACCGGCATGCAGATGACAGCTTTGTCATCATCAGCCACGACTTGTCGGGGCTTGAGTCGATGGATCAAATCCTTGTGCTGGAAAACGGCTGCTTGATCGAGAGCGGTACGTATAAACAATTGATGGAAAGCCGCGGATATTTCTACGGACTCAAAAAAATCGAGGAAGAAGTATTCATCTGATTTGAATGAAGTTAAATAGTATGCCAAACAAAACAGGCCCGCTGTAAACAGCGGGCCTGTTTTTTATTCTGCCAATTGCTTCTGATGGGACAACGTGTCTTCTAGCTTCATTTGTTCCAGTTCCAGACGAAGTTTCTGCGTTTCAATTACGTAATTGTCATGCTTTAACTGTTCCAGTTCCAGTTCGGTTTCCAGCGACTTTTGATTTAGCTTTTTCTGCTTGAGTGAAAAATCCGTTAACATGCCGACGATTGGGATGGAAAATACCATAATGACTGCGACCAAACCTGTCATGGATATCACCTCAATTCTGATTATTCCGTCATTTATGTCATTATACACTCTTTCCCAGCTGTTGAAAAGAAGAACAAAAAGCCAAACCCATGACAGGTGTCATACTCA
>JASKZU010000085.1 GCA_030147455.1 Planococcus sp. (in: firmicutes)
CCGCGCTGGTATTGCGTCTCCATCGCACCGAGCACACCGCCGCGGTCATCAATGCGGTCAAATTCCGATAAAACCGCCTGCTCGACCAAATCCGTCAATTCTTCGACAACAAATGCCCCCTGCAGCGGGTTTTCGTTTTTCGATAACCCGTGCTCTTTTGTGATAATCATTTGAATCGCCATCGCGCGGCGCACCGATTCTTCAGTTGGTGTAGTGATGGCTTCATCATAGGCGTTCGTGTGAAGCGAGTTGCAATTGTCCTGCAATGCCATAAGTGCCTGCAGCGTCGTGCGGATATCATTAAAATCAATTTCCTGTGCGTGCAAGCTGCGGCCAGACGTTTGAACGTGGTACTTCAGTTTTTGGCTGCGTTCGTTTGCGCCATATTTATCGCGCATAACAATCGCCCAGATGCGGCGTGCCACACGGCCGATCACCGTATATTCCGGGTCCAGCCCATTTGAGAAAAAGAACGACAAGTTTGGGGCAAAGTCATCGATGTTCATGCCGCGGCTCAGGTAATACTCAACATAGGTAAAGCCGTTCGACAGCGTAAACGCCAATTGCGAAATCGGGTTCGCGCCAGCTTCGGCAATATGATAGCCGGAAATGGACACCGAATAGTAATTGCGCACTTTTTTATCAATAAAGAATTGCTGCATATCTCCCATCATGCGCAAGGCGAACTCTGTGGAGAAGATACATGTATTCTGTCCTTGATCTTCTTTTAAAATATCCGCCTGAACCGTTCCGCGAACAACTTGAAGCGTTGCTTCACGCACTTCTGTAAACTCTTCGACGTTTAACGTACGGTCAAGTTCTTGTTCTTTTTTCTTTACTTGCTGGTCGATCGCTGTGTTCATGAACATCGCGAGAATAATCGGAGCCGGCCCGTTGATCGTCATGGAAACCGACGTGGATGGTGAGCACAGATCAAAACCGTCGTAAAGCTTTTTCATATCATCGAGTGTACAGATCGATACGCCGGATTCCCCGACTTTCCCGTAAATGTCCGGGCGGTGGTCCGGATCTTCGCCGTAAAGTGTCACAGAATCGAAAGCGGTCGACAAGCGCTTGGCGTCATCGTCTTTTGACAAGTAATGAAACCGCTTGTTGGTCCGCTCCGGCGTTCCCTCGCCGGCAAATTGGCGTTTCGGATCTTCGCCGGCGCGCTTGAACGGGAATACGCCTGCCGTATACGGGAATGAACCCGGCACGTTTTCGGCATATACCCAGCGCAGGATTTCACCGTAATCTTTAAACTTCGGCAAAGATACTCTTGGGATTTTAAGGCCGGACAAACTTTCAGTGCGCAAAATCGTGCGGATTTCCTTGTCGCGGACTTTCGTGACAAATTCATCTCCGGCATAACTGGCTTGCAGCTCTTCCCAGTTATCGAGAATACGCTTTGATTCTGCCGTCAGCTCATCGCGCACTCCTTGCGCAAGCGATTCGAGTGACTGAATAAGCACATCGTCCGGGGCGTTTTTCCGTACTTCTTCAATGGCTCCTTCTAGTTGAAACAACCGGCGTGCAAAGCGCGCTTGTTCTTCGCTTTTCGCATGGTAGCCCCGTATGGTTTCGGTGATTTCACGCAAATAGTAGCGGCGGTCGTTCGGGATGATCAAGTTTTCTTTTTGGGTTTTGGCAAATGCTTCATAGCTTGTTTCCCAGTCGGTTCCGCATTTTTCGTTAAGCGTCGCCACAAGCGCCGCGAACAGCGCATTCGTGCCTTTATCGTTAAACTGGCTTGCGATCGTTCCATAAACCGGCATGTCGTCAAGGTCTTTATCCCACAGCAAGTGGCTGCGCTGATATTGTTTTTGCACTTGACGCAATGCATCTTCAGAACCTTTGCGCTCGAACTTATTGATGACGATCAAATCGGCATAGTCGATCATGTCGATTTTTTCGAGTTGTGTTGGAGCGCCGAATTCGCTGGTCATCACGTACATGGAGGCGTCGGAAATGCCGGCGATTTCTGCGTCGCCTTGCCCGATTCCGCTCGTTTCCACCACGATCAAGTCGAACCCTGCCGCCCTGACCACATCGAGCACATCATTAATCGCTGCGGACAACTCTGTTCTCGAACCGCGAGTGGCCAAACTGCGCATAAATACACGCTGGTTAAAAATGGCGTTCATGCGAATGCGGTCGCCAAGCAGTGCACCGCCGGTTTTTTGCTTGGTCGGGTCGATCGATAGAATGGCAATTTTTTTGTCAGGAAGTTCCGTCAAGAAACGCCGAATCAATTCATCGGTCAGCGAGCTTTTACCGGCGCCGCCGGTTCCAGTAATCCCGAGAACCGGTGTGTTTTTCGTTTTTTCCCGGATGGCTGCCATCATGTCCGCTGTATTGATGTCGCGGGTATATGCTTCTTCGGCGGTTGAAATGATGTTTGCCAGAACGACGGGATTTTCAGTGGATAAACCGTCGAGCGAAACATCTTGTTTGGCTGTAGAAAAGTCGCATGCTTCCACGATTTCCGCAATCATGCCTTGCAGCCCTTTTTTGCGTCCGTCCTCCGGCGAGAAAATGCCGGCAATCCCGTAGTCTTCCAATTCACGGATTTCCCGTGGCAAAATAACCCCTCCACCGCCTCCGTAGATGCGAATATGCCCAGCACCGCGCTCCTGCAGCAAATCATGCATATACTTGAAGTATTCCATATGCCCCCCTTGATACGAAGAAATCGCAATCCCTTGTACATCTTCCTGGATCGCTGCATTGACAACTTCTTCAACCGAGCGGTTATGCCCAAGGTGGATTACTTCCACACCATTCGACTGTAAAATTCGGCGCATGATGTTGATCGAAGCATCGTGGCCATCAAACAAGCTCGATGCCGTCACAAACCGGACGTGGTGTGTCGGCTGATAAGTGGTGTTTTCTTGTATTGTCGCCATGTATCATCAAACCCCCTGTATCGTGATTTTTTCCCCTGCCATCCCCTGCAGAAGAAACTTCAGTTGCATCTCAATAAATTCCTTTATCGTGTATTCTTTCATTGCCCAGCGCCGGAACGCCCACATCTGCCCTTGGACAAACAAATGATGCGACGCCAACGTGATTTCTTTCGGCTCAAGCACCAGCTCTCCCGCTTCTACGCAATTTTTCAGCAGGCGTTCAAACAAGCCAGTCATTTCCACTTCTTTGGCCAATACATAGCCAAGTGCATCTTTGGGCAGCGATTTGGATTCCTGGTACATGACGACAAATTCATCCTGCATTTCATCGATCAGCGTATAGTATTGTTCAAGGGCTTTGATGAGTGAATCGATTGTGCCTTTTTCGAGATCAAGGCGGCCAAGGCGCGCGTTGACTTCGTCGTAAATGGCGTCGCACACAAGATACAGCACATCTTCTTTCGTACGGATATACTCATACAACGTACCGATGCTGAAGCCTGCTGCTTTGGCAATTTCCCTCGTTGTTGTCCGGTGAAAGCCTTTTTCCTTAAAAAGCGCGACGGCCCCACGAATCATTTGTTCGCGGCGTTTTTCAATCAGGCTTTCGTCTTTCACAGAGGACTGAATTTCACGCTTTTTTGTCATAGGCTCCACCTTCCGTTTATTTTGTGACCATACGGGAAATGACCAAACGCTGGATTTCTTGCGTGCCTTCATAGATTTGAGTGATTTTAGCATCGCGCATAAAGCGTTCGACCGGGTAATCTTTCGTATAGCCATAACCGCCAAACACTTGAACCGCTTCTGTCGTTACTTTCATCGCTGTATCGCCCGCCATC
>JASKZU010000089.1 GCA_030147455.1 Planococcus sp. (in: firmicutes)
GATAATTCCGGTGAAAGAGACAGTTGATAGTCGAAGATTCGGAGTACGCATAGCCGATATAAGAATAGATGGGGTGAATGGAAAAATGGAGAGATTACAAAAAGTGCTGGCCCATGCAGGAATTGCATCAAGGCGTAAAGCAGAACAAATGATTTTAGACGGAAAAGTACGAGTTAACGGTAAAACAGTGAAAGAATTGGGTGTCAAGGTGACGGCTTCCGATAAAATTGAAGTTGAAGGCGTTCAGCTGGAAAAAGAACGTAAAGTTTATTATTTGCTTTACAAGCCGCGCGGCGTCATTTCAGCTGTATCAGACGACAAAAACCGCAAAGTAGTAACGGAATTTTTTCCGAATGTAGAAGAACGCATTTATCCGGTCGGCCGACTGGATTATGACACGTCAGGGCTTTTGCTGTTGACCAACGATGGGGAATTTGCCAATAGCTTGACCCATCCGAAGTTTGAAATCGATAAAACTTACGTGGCCCGCCTGAAAGGAATTCCAGCACGGGAAGACCTTCAGAAACTCGAACGCGGCATCAAGCTGGAAGATGGCATGACGGCACCGGCCAAATTAAAGCTGTTGTCCGGTGAACGAAAAGCAGAAAAAGCGATCGTCCAAATTACAATTCACGAAGGACGCAACCGCCAAGTTCGACGCATGTTTGAAGCAATTGGTTTTCCTGTGCAGAAGTTGAGCCGCGAGCAGTTTGCTTTTTTAACGCTTCATGGACTAAACGCCGGAGAATCACGCGAGCTGACACCACATGAAGTAAAACAGCTGCGTGTTCTTGCAGATACTGGAAAGCGCCGCTAACGTTCACAAACCCTTCAAAACTCAGCTCAGGCGGCTATCTAAAGTTTGCTATAATGAGTTTGCATCATCCTTCGAAGGAGGATATTTATGAGTACGGAAAAAAAACAAAACAAGAAACAAAACAGAACGATTATGCGTTCAGTTATTTTGCTGTTATTGGTCGCGGCCATTGGCTATACCATCTACAACAGCGTAACGGCAGACGAAGTGGAAGTGCTGCGGGTAGGAGATCAGGCACCAGATTTCACGCTGACAGATTTGGACGGCGAAACGCACCGGTTGTCCGATTATAAAGGACAAGGCGTATTCCTTAACTTTTGGGGCACTTGGTGTGAGCCGTGCATTAAAGAAATGCCGGCAATGGCTAATCAATACCAAATTTATGGCGACCAAGGCGTTCAAATCCTTGCCATCAACATCGCACAATCGAATTTTGAAGTTGAGACTTTTGCCCGCCAGTATGGGCTTAATTTCCCGATTGCAATCGATCGCGATAAAAGTGTTATGACTGCATATAATATCCGCCCGCTTCCAACAACGATGTTAGTAAATCCGGAGGGCCAGATCGAGCGGATCGTCACCGGTGAAATGACTGAACAGGACATCGCAGGTTTTATGGAAGAAATCAAACCTGAATAAGGAGATTTTTCGGATGGACAAATTGCTTTGTAAATGCGGCCACGAAAACCCGCCGGGCACGATGCTCTGTGAATCGTGCGGGCGGCCGCTCAATGAACAGGAACAAAACAAACCACTGGCCGATATGCGGTATGAAGGATCGGCCAGAAGATCCCAGACGTATAACAAATCAATCGTCGACAAGATCTGGAATTTCTTTTCCAGCGTCAAAGTCGGGGTCAGCATTATCATCGTATTGCTGATCGCTGCTGCTCTCGGTACAATTCTCCCTCAGCAGCAGTATGTGCCAGCCAATACGGAGGCGACAATCAAAGCCTACTATACCGATATTTATGGAACGGTAGGGACGGTATACCACGCACTCGGCTTCCATGATATGTACAACTCGTTTTGGTTTATCGGCCTCGTCGGCATGCTGGCGATTTCGCTGATCATCGCGAGTCTTGACCGCTTTGTGCCATTATACAAATCACTTAAAAATCAGCGCGTTTTGCGCCACCCAAGCTTTATGCGCAAACAGCGCATTTATGCTCAAGGACATGGCCAGGAAGATACCATGTTAAAGGCAGAAGAAAAGCTGAAAGAACTGAAATACAATGTATCTACCGACAAAAACGGCCTGCTTGCAGAAAAAGGCCGCTTTTCACGCTGGGGCCCGTACGTTAACCATATCGGATTGATTATCTTTCTGTTTGGCGTCATGCTGCGCATGATTCCCGGTTTCCATGTGGATGAAACGCTGTGGATTCGCGAAGGCGAAACACGCGCAATTCCGGATGCTCCGGGATATGTGCTTGAAAGCAAAGGCTTTACTTTGGAAACCTATACGGGCGAAGGCGAAGAGGAAAAGTTTGGCGAAGCAATCGACCGCGTCGGCAATGTAGCGAAAAACTACCAGACAGACGTCGTTCTGTACCGGATTCCTGAAGGCACTGTGCCGGGTGATACCGCCAACATGGAAAAAGTCGATGAATATGCGATCCGTGTCAACCAGCCGTTTAAATTCGATGGGTATGCCCTGTACCAAATGGACTTCCGGCAGGATGAATTAAAAACAATGACTTTTGCCTTGGAAAACAAAGAAACGCAGGAAAGCCGCGGCGAGCTGACCATCGATTTAGTTAATCCTGAAACAAATTATGAATTGTCGGATGGTTCGTCTGTTGAATTGCTCGGCTATTATCCAGACTTTTCGGGATTTGAAAACGGAGAGCCGCAAACGGCAACCCCGTTGCCGAAGAACCCAGGCTTCCTTGTCAAGATGACAACGCCGGATACACCGGATGGGGAGACAAGTTTTATTACGATTCAAAACACGGTTGAGCCGCTCGGAGACAATGAATACAAACTGGCATTCCAAAACGTTGAAACGCGCGATGCATCCGGTTTGACCGTCCGAAAAGACCTGACATTGCCGATTCTTGGCCTTGGCGGATTAATCTTTATGATCGGCGTGGCACAGGGAATGTACTTTAACCACCGGCGCTTCTGGATTCAGCAGCAGCCGGATGGCAGCTTCCTGCTTGCCGGCCATACAAACAAAAACTGGTTCGGCTTGAAAAAAGACTTGAACCAGGTAAGTGAACACGCTTCTCTTCCGGCTTATCGCGACCAACAGGAAGACATGGAAGCACAGGAGAAAAAGGAAGGTGAGCAAGCGACATGACGTTAGCCGATATTAGCTCCAATCTATTATATGTAGCATTTATCGCCTACTTGATTGCAACTTTCGTTTTTGGCGGAGCAGTCAAAGGAAACAAAAAAGGCTCGTTCAAATCTGAACAGCGGTGGGGCAAAATCGCGATTACGATCACGTTAATCGGTTTTGTTTCGCAACTTGGCTATTTCATCACCAGGTGGATAGTCACAGGCCATGCACCGGTCAGCAATATGTTCGAATTCACGACAGCATTTGGAATGACGCTGGTCGGCGGATTCATCATTTTATATGCACTTTACCGCACAGCGGTTCTTGGCATGATCGTCTTGCCGGTTGCCTTGTTGATCATCGCTTATGCAAGCATGTTCCCGAGCGAAGTGAGCCCGCTTATCCCGGCGCTTCAAACTAATTGGCTGGCAATCCATGTAATTACGGTCGTAATTGCTGAAGGGGTGCTCGCGATCAGTGCAGCAGCCGGCTTGATTTACTTGATCAAGGTCGTCGACCAGAAAAAGAAATCCAAGCAGCGCTTCTGGCTTGAAGCCATTATGTATTCACTCGTCTTGGTTTTGGGCTTTGTGGCAACTAGTACATTCTTTACGCTCACAAATTACGAAGCGGATTTTGCCTACGTCAATAAAGACGACCAAGCTTCACAAATTACGTATAACATGCCAGCCATATTCGGGATGAATGAGTACGAGTCATTGACGGACGGGGCATTTACGCCAATCTTGGAAATGCCGCCGATTATCCATGCCGGCAAATTAACGACTGTACTGTGGTCGCTTATGGTTGGATCAGTTCTGTACGGCTTGATTCGTCTGATCTTCCGCAAGCGCATTTCGGAAATGCTGCAGCCATTTACAAAAAACGTCAACTTGCAGTTGATGGATGAAATCAACTACCGTTCAGTCATTATCGGTTTTCCGATTTTCTCGCTCGGTGCATTGATTTTCGCCATGATTTGGGCGCAGATTGCCTGGTCCCGTTTCTGGGGCTGGGACCCGAAAGAAGTATGGGCGCTAGTTACATTTCTGTTTTATGCAGCTTATCTGCATTTGCGACTCGGCAAAGGATGGGACGGCGAAAAGTCAGCCTGGCTTGCAGTGATCGGTTTTGTCATCATCATGTTCAACTTGGTGGCTGTTAACTTGATTATCGCTGGATTGCACTCCTATGCCTGATCGAAAAGCCTTTTCCTTAAGCGGAGAAGGCTTTTCGTTTATTTTTCGGGTCCTTATCGGTACAATGAACGTATGAGAGATGAAGTTGGAGGGATTGGAATGGCTGAAGAAGTAACGATTCTTGTAGTGGACGATGAAGAAAGAATCCGTCGCCTGCTGAAAATGTATTTAGAGCGGGAAGGATACCTAGTAGAAGAAGCCGAGAACGGTGTCCAGGCTATGGAAATGGCGACTGAAACCGATTACCATTGCATTTTGCTCGATCTGATGATGCCGGAGAAAAATGGCATAGAAGTGGCGACGGAATTACGGGAAACCAAGATGACGCCGATTATCATGCTGACAGCAAAAGGCGAGGAAGCAAACCGGGTTGAAGGATTTGAATCCGGTGCTGACGATTACATCGTCAAACCATTCAGCCCGCGTGAAGTTGTGCTTCGCGTCAAAGCTATTTTACGGCGTTCGTCGGCTTATTCGCCGTCCGCAAGTTCGACGGTCTCAAAAGACCTCGTCGTGTTTCCGCATTTGACGATCGACCATGATGCCCACCGGGTCACAGCGGACGGTGTCGAAGTGAACTTGACTCCGAAAGAATATGAACTGTTGTATTTTCTCGCCAAATCCCCGGATAAAGTATTCGACCGGGAGCACTTGCTAAAAGAAGTATGGCATTATGACTTTTTCGGCGATCTTCGCACAGTCGATACACACGTCAAGCGCTTGCGCGAAAAGCTCAACCGCGTGTCCGAGTCTGCTGCAAAAATGATCGTTACCGTTTGGGGAGTCGGCTATAAATTCGAGGTCGGCAATGAATAGAATATGGAATAGTATCGTCGGGAAGCTGTGGGTAACCATTTTGCTTCTCGTTTCCTTTGTCCTGTTTATTGTGACCGTTCTGCTTTTGGAGTTTTTAGGAAACTTCCACACTGAGACGGTCCAGGAGTCCCTTCACAACGAAGCGAACATGATTGCGCGCATTTTTAATGACCATGAAGGGGAAAGCACGTTATCGATTGTCGGTGAAGTGCTGGGAGATGAAACGAACGCGGTGATTGCAGAAGAGCCGGGAGCTATTTCGTATTTTTTGCATGATGGCTTGAACGGCGAAGAAATCCGCGCAAAAATCATCAGCGAGCCGGCTTTCCAAAAAGTGTTCGAAACCGATGAAACCGTAACAAAAGAAATGCTGTTGCCTTCTTTATCAGAGGCGAACCGGATGGAATCTTATATTGTCATGGCTTCTCCGTTGCAAACAGGCGACGAACTCCATGGAACCGTTTTTATTTACCAATCGTTGGGGGTAATGGACCGGACGACTGAGCGAACGACGAATATCGTTTTTCTTTCCGCGTTTATTGCGCTGCTGCTGACGACCTTTTTTGCTTTCTTTTTATCAACCCGCATCACTTCACCGCTTCGCAATATGCGGGAAGGGGCGTTTGAGCTGGCGAAAGGGAATTTTGACACAAAAGTAAAAGTTTCATCCGGTGATGAAATCGGCCAGTTGGCGATTGCTTTTAATCAAATGGGCCGCCAGCTAAAAGATCATGTTGAAATGATTAATCAGGAAAAAGAACAGCTTGCGAGTGTCCTGACTTCGATGGCAGATGCTGTTATAACGTTCAACCAGGACAAAACCATTTTACTGAGCAATCCCCCGGCAGAAAAATTGTTGAACCAATGGCTGTTCAAACAAGGAACGAAAGGTACAAAGGATTTGCCGCCTGAAATGCTTCATATGCTCGACCATGTGCTGACGTTCCAGGAGGAAATCGAAGAAGAGCTTGAAATCGAAGGGGCTTACTATGCCATCAACTTCAGCCCTCTATACAGCGGCCAGACGGTACGCGGCGCGGTAGCGGTACTTCACAACATGACCGAACAGCATAAGCTTGAAAAGTTGCGTGAAGATTTTATCGCCAATGTATCCCACGAACTCCGCACGCCGATTGCTATGCTTCAAGGTTATAGCGAAGCATTGCTTGATGATGTGGGAGCCAGTGACGAAGAACGCAACGAAATGACGAAGATCATTTATGAAGAGTCCCAGCGGATGGGCCGCCTGGTGACGGATCTGTTGAATTTGGCCAGAATGGAATCCGGCCACATGCGCATCTACAAAGAGTTGGTTCAATTTAATTCAGCCATCGAGCGCATGACCAATAAATTTGCGCAAGCAGCAAAAGAGAACGGCATCGCGCTGCGCTTTTCGACCACGCTGGATGATTGGGCGGCAGCTGATCTGGACGAAGACCGCATCGAGCAAGTAATGACCAATTTGATCGATAATGCGCTTCGCCATACTCCAGAAGGAGGGCAAGTGCATGTCCGTGTCGAAAAAGAGGGAGACTACGCAAAAGTGTCAGTAAACGATACAGGTGCCGGCATTTCCGAAGAAGACCTGACATTTGTCTTTGAGCGCTTTTACAAGGCCGACAAAGCACGCACGCTCGGAAAAGGCGGAACCGGGCTCGGCTTAGCGATCGCGAGCAATATTATCAACATGCACGCAGGAGAAATCCGGGTTGAAAGTACACTGGGCACAGGCACTTCGTTTATCTTTACGCTGCCATTGATCGAAATGTAACTTTTCGGGCGAGTCGACGACTAATTGAAGGAACGGGGGGAGTTGGATGGATGACTCCGTGTTTCATCGGCTGTATGACCAATATCATCAGGATGTATTTCAATTCCTCATCTATTTAGTAAAAGACAGGCATATAGCGGAAGACTTGATGCATGAAGTGTATGTCC
>JASKZU010000092.1 GCA_030147455.1 Planococcus sp. (in: firmicutes)
GGCGCGGGCCCCAGTAGTCCTGCAGCTGGCTCAAATCCAAATAATTGCTTCGAATCGGATGTTTTACATCGTCCGCATCATCAGAAGTGCGTACACCGCGTTCTACTTTTTTGCGTGAAGCAAGAAGTTCTGCCACCCGGTCGTTGTATGTCAGCGGCGCCATTCCAGACGGAACAGACAAGCATTTCTGCGTTCCGCCGATAACTGCGTCCAACTGCCATTCGTCCACTTTTACTGGCGCCCCGGCAATGGTAGCTACTGCGTCCACCATCGTAAGCACGCCCCGTTCGCGGCAGGCTTTTCCGATTTTATCTAGCGGCTGCATGCAGCCTGTGGATGTTTCACCGTGTACAATAGCCAGAACTTTCGGCTTTACGCGGTCGACGGCTTCTACAATCACATCCTGGTCAAACACTTGGCCCCACTCGGTTTGAATTGTGTGGATCTCTGCACCGTTGCGCTCGGCAATCTCTGTCAGCAAATGGCCGAAGCGGCCGAAAACCGGGATCAGCACTTTGTCGCCCGGTTCGATAATGCTTGTCAAAACTGCTTCAAGTCCGGACCGGGAAGTGCCGTCGACCGGAAAAGCCCATTGGTTTTTGGTTTGGAACACTTGGCGCAGCATATCCATCGTTTCGTTCATGATCTGTGTAAAGGCCGGGTCGAACTGTCCCAAAATCGGCGTGCTCATGGCGCGCAGCACCCGTGGATCAGCTTCTACCGGGCCCGGTGTCATAATGGTGCGTAAAGGCGTGTTCAATTCACGATAAGTTGTCATAATCATTTCCTCCTTCATATGCTAACGCGTAGATGGTTTTCATTAACAGCTGAGCGCCGTTTTCCAGATCTTCCGCTTTTGTGTATTCATCAGGCGAGTGGCTGATTCCCTTATGGCTCGGCACAAACAACAGCGAAGTCGGCACATATTGGCCAAACACCTGCGCATCGTGCCCTGCGCCGCTTGTCATCTTTTTAAACGAAATTTGTTCTTTTTTCAAGATGTCTGCTGACAGGGAGGCAAGTGCTTTGTTCATCGGGACTGGCTGCTCATTCATCCAGTTGTCGATGTGTATGGCCACATCATGCTCCTGGCAGATGTGCTGAAAAGATCCAAAAACCGAAGTGCTGAACGACTCCAGTAAAGCTTCTTCGCTGTGGCGGATATCGACTGAAAAAGCCGCTTCACGCGCGATGACATTCGGGACATTCGGCTTAATTTCCATTTTTCCGACTGTCGCCACCAAATCCGGATCTGTTTTTTTCGCTTTTTCGATCAAGGTTTGAATGAGGACGCAAGCGGTATAAACCGCATCTTTCCGGTACGGCATCGGCGTTGTGCCTGCGTGATTGCTTTCTCCTTCAACCGTCACATTATATCGGCGCTGACCCACGATGTGGCTTACGATTCCAATTGCTTTCTTTTCACGTTCCAGCACTTGTCCTTGCTCGATATGAAGTTCTATAAAGCAGTCGATGTCGTCCCGCTTTGCTTTGCGGTAACGCCCGTTTCCAAATCCGGCATTGTTCATTGCTGCTGTAAACGGAATGCCTAACGAGTCTTTTAAATCACTGATCTGCTCTGTATTCCGGAGGCCGGTAATCATTCCAGAACCCCAGTATGCCAGCGGGAAGCGGCTGCCTTCTTCTTCACAAAGCGACACAACTTCAACCGTCTGCTTCGGAGGCCCGTATTGCTTAGCTAACAGCGCCAATGCGAGGATGCCGGCAACCACGCCATAAGCCCCGTCGTATTTGCCTCCATCTTCTACCGTGTCGATATGTGAACCGGTCAAAATCACTTTATCTGTTTTGCTTGTTCCTTCTAGACGTCCGTATAGATTCCCCGCGTCGTCGAAGTATGCTTCCAACCCAGCTGCTTTAATTCTTTCTTCCAAGGCACTTTGCGCTTCCTGCCATTTTTGGTCATAAAGCAGCCGCGTGACGCCGCCTCTATCCGTTTTGCCGTAGCGAGCCAGCCATTCGGTCAATTCAAATACGGACTCAGTTTCAATAGACGAATCATTGATAATCATGTCCATCCTCCCACCTTCATTCTCAACTGACTTCATTGTAGTTGAAGAATCTGAAAATTGCATTCACAAAAATGTAGAAAATTATGCAGATTTGTTGTTTAATATAACTAACGTTTTATTGTTAAATCAACTGAGGAGGAAACCATATGTTTTTGAAAGATTTGCTGGTTCTTCCCATTTTTCAAGGCGCATTAGTTGCCGGTGGCCAAGATGGGCTCGATCGGGAAGTAAAAACCGTGAATATGATGGATGCGCCTGATATTATTTTTTACCTTAAGCCGAACGAACTGCTCATTACGACCGCTTTTCATTTAAAAGACGATGTGGAATCATTGCTTGCGCTCATCAAACAAATGGCCAAGCAAAATTGCGCAGGGCTCGGCATCAAGACAAAGCGCTTTTTAAACAGCATTCCAGAAGAAGCTGTTTTGCTTGCTGATAAATGCCAGCTGCCGCTCATCGAAATTCCTGTGGACACGTCACTCGGCGACATTGTCCATCAATCTCTCAGCCGCATTCTGGATATGCGAACCACTGAACTTGATCAAGCCATGAAAACACATCAGCAATTCACGAGCTTTATCATCACAGGGCAAGGACTTGATAAAATTCTTCAAAACCTTTCGCTTTTACTCGACAGCCCGGTCACTTTATTGAATCACCGTCTGCAGCCGATTGAAGAAACATCAGTTGTTTCAAGCCGCCAGTTTCCCTCTTTGGAACCATTGGGGCCATTTCTTCCGGAAAAGGGATTTACCGGATTTTCCTTGTTGAACCAACAAGATCAGAGAACGTATACACTGTTTCCAATTTATACAGATAAGAAAAAGCCGGGCTACCTGGCAGTTCATCGCCTTATCCCGCCTACGGACCGCCCTGCTGTTTTAACGGTAGAACAGGCTGCCAATGTTATTGCATTTGAGCTGATGAAGGAAAATGCCCTTCACCAAAAAACACAGCGGCTAAGAAATGAATTTTTCACGAATTTCATCAATCGCGTATTTACATCTTCCGAAGAAATCATAAGCCGTGCAAAAGAGTTTGGTTTTTCCAATGAAAAGCATTATCTTTGCGCAGTCGGAAAGATAGACCAGCCTGAAAAAAGCTTTTCGCTTTCCGATCACCAGCAAGAAGCAGAACTGATATACGATGCCATTGCAGAACAAATAGACAGCGCCGAGAGCCGAATCGAATTATTTGTTTCAGAAGATAAGTACATCATATTGATGGAAGTCAGGCAAAACTGGAAAGAAAACGAAGACAAATTTTTCACTTTCCTAACAGCCGTTCAAACCGCTTTGAGCCAGCTTCTCCAAAAAACTATTTCATTTGGCACTAGTGCCCACGCAGAACAACTGCTGCGCTTGCCGGAAGCGTATAAAGAAGCGACAAATGCACTTTCTTACGGCTTGACGCTTGGCAGTACGGAATTTATTGAATCTTATCAGCCAAAGGAAGTTTCCGAAATTCTGCGGATGGTTCCGAAAGAACAATTAAAGCAGTTTTATCAAAACACGTTTCAGGTGCTCGCCAATGAATCAAAAAAAGATGTGGAGATTTTGCTGCAAACACTTTCTGTTTACCTGGAGTCGCACTGTCAGCTTTCTGAAACGGCCAAGCGCTTGTTTGTTCACCGGAACACTGTCATCTACCGGTTGGAAAAATGCGAAGAGTTGCTGGGCCGAAGTTTAAAAGACCCTGAACAAACATTAAGCCTGCGTCTCGCTTTTCGCATTAAGGCACTGCTCGAAAGCAACTGAATCAATTAAAAATCTGTAAAAAAGACTCCAGCTCAACGCTGGAGTCTTTTTTGACAAGTACTATAGGTTTCAAAAATTTCTTGTATGGAATTTCTTATTCAAAAATTGTGCCTTTTTTAAACGCGGAATCCTTGAATGTGAACTTCATCAATAGGATATAGGATAAGCCGCCTACAACTACTCCGATAATCCAGCCAAGATCTACTTGGATAAAGGCAGCACCAGCACCGATGAACAAGGCAAGGATGGCACATGGATTGGTTCCGGCAAACTGCCCTTCATTCTCATACAACTCTGACACATCCACCTTTTGCTTGCGTAAAATATAGTATTCCACAAGCAGAATCGAGACAATCGGGCCAAGAAAAGCAGAATAAATCAAAATGAATGTATTCAATCCTTGTGCCGAGGAATCTTGGACGAGCACCCATGGAAACGAAGCGAATGCCAGTAAACCTGTAATTACTACAGCTGGTTTATACGTCAATTTTGTCAGCGAGGTAATCACATAAGTCGGCGCGATGATGTTGGCTACCATGTTCACTGCGACAGCACCGATTACAATAAAGGCCGAAACTGCTACGGTGATATATGAATTATCCACAACAATCGCAAAAGCTCTTACCGGGTTTGAAACGCCTGTTGCGGCCGCCATCATGGCGCCGACTGTCAAAACAGAACCGTAGGCAATCAAAATAGGGAAGAAATACAAAAAGCCTCTTTTTGTTTCCGAAATTCCTTTTTTCAATTCCCGCGAATAATCTGCTGCACTTAAAAATATTGCGGCATAATTGCCAAGAAAGACCATAATAAATGCAAAGAATGGCAAGCCCCACGACCCTTCAGCGCGAATCCATCGCTCAGCAATCACTTCACTGTGAGAAGTCACCAACACGCCAAACACATAAACCAGCCCGAGCATGATGACGATTGAAGCGAGGATTTCCACCCACTTGATTGCATGAAAACCATATAGAGAAAGAACAATTTGAAGCAACTGGATTGCCACAAAACAAATGGCTATACTATCGAAAGAGCCGCCGCTGGCAATTTTTGCAATCTCATTCAGCGCCGTTCCGCCGATCCAGCTTTGAAAGCCGTACCAGACGATGGCTGGTATGCCGCGCATCAAAGAAGAAACGACCGACCCTTTAACGCCAAAAGACATTCTCAGCTGTACCACATAAGGGATACCAGCCTTGTAACCCAGACGGTCATTCAACGTAAAGAACAAGGTGATGATGCCGATTGCAATGGCCGCAGCCACAAACGTCTGGAACAAATTCAGTGTGGCAATTCCTGCCACAATCAAACTTGCTCCAAGCGTCATATTCCCTAAATTAACTCCGTCTCCAATCCACATAAGCATGTAGGACTTAGCGCCGACAGTTCTCTCGCCTTTTGTTTTGGGCTTTAGCGATTCATCGATATCGTGTACAGATGAAACTTGCGAATTCTCTCCTACGTACTCGGTAGCATTAATCGACATCTGTTTTTCCTCCCTTTTAATCAACTCATTAAATTTGAAGCATTTGCAGAAATAAATAGTTGTTAAAGAATATTTCGTTAATTTGACGTATTCGTTAACCTAATGAATGTCATATTTAATTACTTTTCAATGTCATAAAATCTAACATATGGATATATTATGAGAAAACGAATAGAAAGTCATTAGAGGATATGTAAATTTATGAATATCAAATTAGATATATTAAATAAAAATACATTTTTCAGAACCAACTTCTCCTGTATCTTCAAACAAACATGCTTTAGAATTTTTAAAATATTATTTAGACCACTTATCTACACAGCCTTTAAAACTTGCACATAAAAAAGCCCAGGAGTTTTTAGCTCCTGGGCTTTTTTTCGGAAGTATATCTTATATTAGTGAGGAAGTTTTGAC
>JASKZU010000098.1 GCA_030147455.1 Planococcus sp. (in: firmicutes)
CGCGGCATCTGGAGCAAAACCGACCAAACGATTCCTTTTTCGAAAGTCCAGAACGTCAATTGCCATACAAGCTTTTTCCATCGCGTGCTGGGGCTGACATCGATCAGTTTTGAAACGGGCATCGCGGGCGATGATGCTTCTGTGAAATTTGACGTTATCAGCAATGCCGAAGCGACACAGCTTGAGAAAAATGTCCAAAGACGTAAACAGACCCTCTCAGAAGAAACGCCAGTCGTTTCAGAAGAATCCGAAGAAATGCTGCACGATGAAGTATTGCCAGACAAGCCACCGGCAGAACGCATTCTGCATTTCCGTCCGACAACCGGCGATTTGCTGAAAGCCTCGATGACCTCGTTCAGCTTTTTGCTGCTCGTTCCGCTGCTTGGATCGCTTTACTATAATATCTCCGGGTATTTCAGGCTTGCCGACGAGCTGAGTGGCATCGGCACAAACCTGCTTGGTTCTCTATGGGTCATCGCTGTTGTTGGGCTGCTCTTGATTGCGGCTTCATTTGCATTCGGCATTGTCCGTACGTTCATCAAATATGGGAAATATGAGATTTCTTCTGACGATGAGCGGGTTTATATCCGAAAAGGCGTCGTCTCGGAAGCTTCGTTTTCAATCGCCAAAGAACGCGTTCAAGCGGTCGAAATCACGCAATCGTTCACAAAGCGCGTGCTCGGGCTCGCTGAAGTGAAACTGATCAGCGCCGGCAGTTTGTCGACGGGAACTGAGGATTTGAACATCAGCACGCTTTACCCGTTCTTGCCGAAGAAAAAAGCCTACGCACTCGTCGCTGACCTGCTGCCTGGGTATCGCATTCAGGAAGAAATGCAGCGCCTGCCCCGCCGGTCGCTTTGGATCCGCATGCTCAAGCCGAGCTGGTTTTGGCTCTTCGCCACGGCTGCGCTCTTTTTCTTCCAGCCGAAGTTCCTTGGCTTTGACAGTACTTGGTGGGTGGCGTCAGCTTTACTGCTCGGATTGATTCTTCTCTCCCGCCTGCTGGATTTTCTTCATACGCGCTACTGCCTGAACGAAGAATTGATTCAATTGAAAAACGGCGGTTTTACTTCCACTTTATTCGTCACCAAACGCGAGAAAATTGTGGAAGTCGAGATTACGCAAAATCGCATCCAACGGGCCTTCGGTTTGTCATCGCTGCAAACTGTGACACGCGCACGCCCCGTTCATATCTCATCACTTGACGACGTGCCCGATGCACTTGCCGGAGCGTTCCGCAATTGGTACCGCGGACGTATGCGTGAAGTGAAACTGGATCAGAAAGGTTGAAAAAACGCTTTGTCCATCTGGACAAAGCGTTTGAGCTTGCAGACAAAAGAACATTCATGTCATTTAAAGAATGAATATCCAGTTAATCCTGTTCATACCGGAACCTGCGCTTCAGGCGGACGCTTTCCGCGGGCTCGCAGGAGTCGCCGCCCTGCGCTCCGGATCCTTTAGCGAAGGATTTACCAGCAGATGATGAGGGACTCCATTTACTGAAGCCGACTCGCAAGCTTCTCTCTTTGGTGGAAGCAGCATGCCCCAAGCGAAGTGGCCCGTCCGCTTAGGGAGTATGTACCGCTATACATGTTGATCACACTTTGTCTACAGTCTGAAACGCTTTGTCCATCTGGATAAAGCGTTTTTTTACAATTCTTTACACGCGCTTAGCATGTTCTTAGTATTTATTGGGGATACTAGCTATAACTAAACTAGAAGGAGTTGTTGAACAGAATGAAAATTGCAGTGATTGGGGATTTACACTTTCCGTCCGTCAAAGAGCCTTACACGTTTATCGAGGAAGACCGACAGTCATTCTATGAGTCTTTTATGGAACGTTTCTTCTCGATTCAAGCAGACTTGTACGTGTCCATTGGCGATTTGACGAATTTCGGCGCAGCGGACGAGCTGGAAGACATTTACGCGATCATTCGCCGCTACGGTAAGCCGTTTATGCACGTACTCGGCAATCACGATGTCTATGCGATGAAACGGGAAGAAGTCCTAAGAATCACACAGCAAGAACGTTTTCATATGTTCACAACAGACGAGGCTGCCTTTGCATTTCTCGATACAGCCCAAGAACAGAATTACGAGGATTGGGGCGGTACGCTGGATGCCGTCCAACAGCAGTGGCTGGAGACCGTCATTGAAGAATCCGGCACGCTTCCGCTCCTCGTATTCGGCCATCACCCTGTGCATGCAACAACGAAAAACTCTGAAAAAGAAAAGCGCTGCATCCCTCCCGACATCCCCATGTGGAAATTGTTGAGGCAAAAGCAGGGCGCAGGATTGTATATCAATGGGCATAACCATTACAATTCCATCGCCGTAAGGGAGCAATGGACATTTCTTCAAATTGCCGCCGTTCTCGATGAACAGGCTGTCCGGATTATCGAAATATCGGATGCCTTGATTACCATCGATTACGTGCCGTTCATCGATCCGCAATTGAAAATGAAAGCCCAGGCCATTGGAACGGCCATCGATCATTTTCAATTAAAGACACATCCGCTTGGCACACAAGCCGATGTGAAATATACGATTCCGCTTTCCACGCCTTTACCTATCGACAAGCAAGCAACCCGCAAAGACAAAATTAAATCGTACTGAGGAGGAATAACAATGACAGAAAAAAAGAAGAAAACCGAAGACGGCATTCCTGAAGATCTTGCTTATTTGAAAGATGATTCG
>JASKZU010000121.1 GCA_030147455.1 Planococcus sp. (in: firmicutes)
CCCCATAATCTCATCGTTTTTCCGTTATGCGCATTGAGCATCAGGATGATCCACAACACGAGACCGGTCGGCATAAGCAGCACTTCCGCGATCCAGCCAGTCAACGGTACGAGTCCCGCCGCTGTAAACAGCGTAAAAAATAAAATTGAAGCGTATATTGACTGCAGCGCGTGAAAACGGACAAAACGGCTGTCTTTTTCTACTATCAGCAAAATGAAACCCGAGACAAATCCGAGCAAGTAAGCCAAAGAGCCGGCCACATGTTCCGATAACCCAAGCCCTGTAATAGAAGGATGGTCATTTGGAGCTTCGCGGCTTTGCTTGAAAACGGTCTGTTGTTCGAAGTTCACTGGAGTTTCATCGGTGATTTTGATTTTATTCTCGATCATCTGCTGTTCCTCCCTGTATTTTGTCTTTCTATCGCTTAAGCCCATACTAAAGACAGCAGGTTAAAACAACGTTAAATAATTCCATGTGTTTAGCTTCTCCATTTTTTCAGGACAGCCTCGCTCCCGCCTCACTCAGCCAGCCTGGCACCTGGTTAAAATAAAAAAAGCTGGCTGCATAAGCAACCAGCTTTTTTGTTAAGTTGTAAATTTATATCCGAATCCCCGCACCGTTTGAATGAAGCATGGTGAAGCAGGATCGATTTCTACTTTTCTTCGCAAATTGCTGATGTGTACTTTAACGGTCTGAACATCGCCTTCAGAATAATAGCCCCATATTTGATCGTATAATTGTTCGGCAGTCCAGACACGGTTTGGCGTCTGGGCCATCAGCAAAAGCAATTGAAATTCTTTATGATACAACTTGACCGGTTTACCCCTTACATATAATTCCCGCGCATCTACATGGATATGAAGATCATCAAACTTGAGAATCGATAATTTGTCTTCTTCTCCGCTTTTCCATCCGTTACGCCGCAGAATTGCCTTGATGCGTGCTTCAAGTTCGGTAAAGTCGAAAGGCTTTGTGATATAGTCATCTCCGCCAACGTCCAGCCCTTGGATTTTATACGCCAGTTCTTTTCGATAACTCACAAACAAAATAGGTGTCTTTGTCCGCAGGCGGATTTTTTCACATAACTCAAGGCCGCTCATCCCAGGCATTTCGATGTCGAGGCAAATCAAGTCCGGACTTTTATTGGATAGGATATCCATCGCTTCAAAACCGTCTTCAGCTTCCAGCACTTGATAGCCTTTCTTTAATAAGAACAAACGCATCAACTCACGAATTCCATCTTCATCTTCTACAATCAATACCGTCGCTGTGTTCATAAAAACCCCTCCACTCTCCGATTAGTATCTTAGCGGCAATGCAATGATGAACGTGCTTCCCGTTCCCTCTTCGCTCTCGGCCCATATTTCGCCTTTATGGGATTGAATGATTTCTTTGGCAATCGCAAGGCCCAATCCACTTCCTTTATAGTGGACCGATTCATCAATTTTAAAGAATCGGTCAAAAATATGGGGCAGCGCCTCTTGGCGAATACCGCATCCATTGTCTGCCACTCTAATTAATAGCTCTCCATCCGCATCTTGTGCATCAAGCGAGATCCCGCCTGACTGTATTGAGGCACTCAATACGATACGGCCGTCTTCTTGAGAGGTATGCTTGACCGCATTCCACAACAAATTGGAAAATACCTGGTCGACCCGATCGATATCGAGATACAGCCTCCACTCTTCCAAATTTGTTTCATTGTGCGGGGCTTGATATACAAAGCGCCTGCCGCTTTGCGCCAGATCAGATTCCATCGATGCCGAGATTCGGTCCAGCCACGAAGCAAGACCTGCTTCACCAAACCGCAGTGTCATATTGCCGGATTTATATTTTGTCAGCTCTACCAAGTCTTCCGTGAGCCGCTCAAGCAACAGCAATTTTTTGTGGATCATATCCAAATAACGTGGATTATTTTCTTCGATCAAGCTTTCTTTTACAGCTTGGATATAACTATGAATCAGCGTGATCGGTGTTCCAAGCTCATGCGAAATGGCTGACAGCATTTCGTTTCGGGATTTCTCCACTTCCTGAATTTCGTCATTAACCGTCAATAAATTCATATTGGTAATTTCAAGCGCCATTGTCCGCTCTTTCACGTTGCGTTCTAAAAAGAAATTCAAGTTGGTGATTTCCTGGGTCATGCTGCGAAGTGTGGCAAGTGTCTCAACACGCATCAGGAATTCCTCAACGTCACAAGGTTTTACCAGGTAATCATTGGCCCCTGCACTGAAGGCGTTGGTTTTTTCATTGATGCCTTCTTTGTCTGATAACATTAAAATCGGCAATTCTGTCAATGTAGCATTCACACGGATTCGCTTGCATAGTTCGTCTCCGCCCATGTCCTCTAATTGATCATCCAAAACAATCAAATCTGCGGGCCGGCTGTCTAGATGGACAAGAGCTTCCTCGCCGCAACTAACGCCTTCCGCTTTATAGCCTTCATTCGTTAATTGATGCACAAGCATGAGGCGATTGACTTCTTGCGCTTCCACTACCAGAATGCGCAAACTTTTCTTGATATCTTTTCCTTTAATAAGCGAGTCCGCCAATTGGGAAGCTGACAATTCTTTGATTTCATTCGGCGAAACAACTTCAGGCTCACGTTCTTCTTCTGTCAACGGCAGTGTAAATGTAAAGGCAGAACCTTTATTAAGAACCGATTCCGCTTTAAGCCAGCCACCCTGCATTTCTACGAGCCGTTTAGTGATTTTAAGCCCCATGCCGATTCCAACATACGCTTGGGGTGAATTTGCCGAGCCAAACAATGCTTCTATTTGTTCTTCCGCCATCCCATTTCCACTGTCCCGCACCGTGATAGCAGCTTGCTTTTTCAAGATCTTTGCCGATATGACAATCTCGCCTTTTTCGGTGTGTTCGACGGCATTTCCAACTAGATTATAGAGAACTTGGCGCACGCGTTCTGAATCGGCGGCGGCTTCAGGAAAATCAGAAGGAATGCTATTTTTCAATTGAATCTCTTTATTTTTCAGCAACGGTGTACATAAACGCACAACCGAGTCTGCAATAGCCGACAAATTTACTTGTTCGATATGCAGCGGAATCATTGGCTGCTTGGATCCTGAAAAATCCAAATTATCATTGATCATGCGCGCCATCTTTTTTCCACTGTCTATAATCGTTTCCAGTTGCTGAACCACAGAATGAGGCAATTTGCTTTGGGCTGACTCGTGCAAAGACTCTGCTATTCCTACCATCCCATACAAAGGAGTCCTTAAACTGTGTGAAGTAATAGCCAGCAATTCATCTTTGCGGTCATTTGCCAAGCGCAACCGCTCGATTTCAATTCGCTGGCGCTCAGCGTGATTTTGTTCCTGCTGCCGGTGCTCATGTTGATGCTTTTTGTCTTTTTCTCGTACTGCTAAGGCAGCAAAAAGGACAGCCATTACACCAAGTAGGAAAATAGCGGTCTGAACCATTTCCATCATGGGCAGCATCCCGATTCGGTAAAAACCATTCAATAACGCAGCCAGTGTAAACGACACAAGGGAAAGCAAAAAGAATAGAGGATGCAGCAACCTTTTTCTGCTTCCATAAATAGCCAAGATCAATCCTGCAGCCAGTGTTGCCGTAAAAACTGGCAGCAGCAACATGCCGGCCCGTTCAACTGAAGCGAATAAAGCAGCCATTACAGCGGCATTTGCTAAAAGAAGCGGAATCATTACCCGTTTTGCATTTGGGAGATGGCGCTTGACGTCCAATAGGCTTCCAGCCAACAATAAAATAGCTGCAGAAGCAGAAGCGGCCATAAAAACAACGATCAGGTTGGCCCACATATCCAATTGCGGCCATAATACATCCACTCCCATACCCGCTGCTGAAGAGAAAAGCGCTAGTGTAGCCACTGCATAAAGAATGAAATACAAATATATACGCTGGCGGTTTCGACTGAATTTATACATAAACTGCCCCAAAAATAACAGGCC
>JASKZU010000214.1 GCA_030147455.1 Planococcus sp. (in: firmicutes)
ATCAGTTTACTGCTGACAGACCCGACAAAGAATTTTTGCAGTCCTGATTTGCCGCTGTTGCCGACAATCAATAAATCGATGTTTTGTTCATCGACAAACCCGATGATAGTCTTGATGACAGGTCCTTCGAGCGCCAAGACTGAAGCTTCGACGTTATGGGCATCAAGCTGCTGCTGAATAGATGCGTGCATGTACTTCGAGTATTCAGAAGCACGCGCCACATCCACTTCCCGTGGCGGCTGGTAGCCATCCTCGCCGATTCCTTGCGGCATGAACTGTGCATAAGTGCTGTCTACGTTCGCTGAAACGATTGGAGCGGATGCACGGCCGACATCCATATAGCTGGTGCTTTCCTGTGCTTCTTCATTGACGTAAATAACGGTCAGTTTTGCACTCGAAAACAACTTCATCAGCTCCATGCTTTTGGTCAGTGCCAAGCGGCTGCCTTCAGATCCGTCATAAGCGATTGCCATATTTTTGTACATGATCTCACCGCCTCTTTTTGCTATTACTCTTTTGTTCCCCTAAACCATGCGACTGCAAACGTATTCCATGTTATAAACAGCGAGAATAAAGGCTTTCTCTTCAGACTTTTGGCTGAATTTATTTTTTAGTTCAAAATAGCTTGACAATTTAAAAAACTGAGTGGTACTCTTGAACTATCAAAAAATGGAAAAGGAGGTTTGTGTGATGAAAAACTTGAAACGAGCATTACAGACCAATTTCATAGCATTGCCAGACGCTCCGGTTTTTTTTCATTGATATTTATTTCGTGACTAGAAATTTTCGGGCCGGGTCTGTGCATCCAGTCCTATTTTCAAGAGCGCATGCCTGAAAACGGGCATGCGCTTTTTTGTGCGATTTAGGCAGCTTTGGCTGATTAAATAAGTAAAATTAAAGGGGAGAATTAAAATGGAAAATCGTTTTTCGGTACAAACACGTATCAAGGAATCGCTTGAAGGGGACTAGCTAAGAAGACAACAGAAATAGAAAGAAGGCGTAATGTATGTTTGATGTTTTATGGAAATTAAGTTGGTTTTTTAAAGAAAATTGGCTTCGTTATACGATTGCCGTAGCTTTATTATTTATAGCGAACATTCTTGAAATTGTCCCGCCTTGGCTCATTGGGGTGGCCATTGATGCGATCGCCCAGCAGGAACTGACCAGCGAACTGCTTTGGCAGTACGTACTAGTGCTTGCCGTCTCCATGGTACTGGCTTATTTCATCAACTTTGTTTGGCAATATCAATTGTTTGGCGGCGCTTATGTAATCGAGCGCCAGCTGCGGTCGAGCTTGATGGGCCATTTTCTTAAAATGACACCGACTTTTTATGAAAAAAACCGGACTGGGGATTTAATGGCCCGTTCGACAAATGATTTAAAAGCCATTTCGGAAACTGCCGGATTCGGCATCTTAACCTTGGTAGATTCCACGCTTTACATGGCAACGATTGTGGTAGCTATGGGCTTTCTTGTTTCATGGCAATTGACGTTCCTCGCTATTTTGCCTCTGCCGATTTTGGCGATTGTGGTTCAGTTGCTCGGGAAAAAAATCCATGAGCGCTACACAGCGGCGCAGGATGCATTTGGCGACATGAACGACAGTGTGCTGGAGTCTATCGGCGGTGTGCGGGTAGTGCGTGCATATGTACAGGAGCGTTCCTCTGAACAGGAATTTGCAGATATGACACAAGATGTCTATGAAAAAAATATGGCTGTGGAAAGGATCGATGCGCTGTTTGCTCCGGTGACCAAAGTGCTGACCGGCCTTAGCTATGTGATCGGGCTTGGATATGGTGCGTTTCTCGTATCCGAAGGAACGATGACTTTAGGCGACTTGGTTGCCTTCAACGTCTACCTTGGAATGATTGTATGGCCGATGTTTGCCATTGGCGAACTGATCAATATTTTGCAGCGCGGGAACGCCTCGATCGACCGCGTCAATGAAACGCTGGATTATGAGGAAGATGTCGTAGATCCGAAACAAGTCCGCAATGCAGGTCTTCCGGAGAAAATAGGCTTCCGGGATTTTGGCTTTACTTATCCGCAGTCGACCTCCATTAATTTAAACGGCATCAACTTGTCAATGAACAGCGGGCAAACGCTCGGCATCGTCGGGAAAACAGGAAGCGGCAAAACGACATTCGTTAAACAGCTGTTGAAGGAATACCCGGCCGGTGAAGGTTCGTTGACGATGAATGGCATCGAAATCACAGATTTAAGCAAAGCTCAGCTGCGTGACTGGGTAGGGTATGTGCCGCAAGATCATGTGCTGTTTTCCCGGACCATCCTTCAGAACATTTTGTTCGGCAAGCCGGATGCCACAGAAGAGGAAATTTCAGAAGCGATCAAGCTGTCGTATTTTGAAAAAGATTTGGCCATGCTGCCGAACGGTTTGGAAACGTTGGTCGGCGAAAAAGGCGTCGCCCTTTCCGGCGGGCAAAAGCAGCGCATTTCCATTGCCCGGGCGATCATCAAAAATCCGGAAATATTGATTTTGGATGATTCGCTGTCGGCAGTCGATGCCAAGACAGAAGCAAAAATCATTGAAAATATCCAAAGAGAACGTGCAGGCAAAACGACGATCATTACAACGCACCGCCTATCGGCCGTTAAACATGCTGATTGGATTGTGGTATTGGACGACGGCCGCCTCATCGAAGAAGGCACGCACGACGATTTGGTCGCAAAACAAGGCTGGTATAACGAACAATTCCTCCGCCAGCAAATCGGGGAGGTGCAATAATGGGAACAGGAAAACGATTAACACAATACGCATTGCAATTTAAAAGCGTCATCATTTTAGGGTTGGTGTTTCTTGCAGTCGCAGTTGCAGCCGATCTCGCGGCACCGCTGATTGCCAAAGAAATCATTGACGAACACATCGCGACGGCGACCGGTTCTGTTGAATTCGGGCCGATTGCGCAGCTGCTGGCATTATTCTTCGGGTTGTCCATCGTCACGGCGATATTCCGCTATTTGCAATATATCTTGCTGCAAAAAGGAGCGAACCGCGTGATCCGGAAAATGCGCACAGACGTGTTTGAGCACGTGCAGCGGCTGCCGATCAGCTATTTCGATAATTTGCCTGCCGGAAAAGTAGTGGCGCGCATCACCAATGATACAGAAGCGATCCGTGAGTTGTTTGTCACGGTCCTGTCGCAATTTGCGACAAGCTTTATGTACATGGCGGGAATTTACGTGGCGCTGTTTTATTTGGATTGGCGCATGGCGGCGATTGCCTTTGTGCTGGTGCCGCTGCTCTATATATGGATGCTTATCTACCGCAAGTATGCGTCCAATTTCAACCACATTGTCCGCGAAAAGGTAAGTGAAATGAATGCGATGATCAATGAGTCGATCCAAGGCATGAGCATCATTCAGGCATTCCGCCGTGAAAAGCAAATGAAAGAAGAATTTGAAGAGCTCAACCAAAAGCACTTTAAGTTCCAGCAGAAACTGCTCGTGCTTGAGGCGGCAGCTTCGCACAATATGGTCGGCGTGCTTCGTTCGATAATTTTTGTGCTCTTTATCTGGTATTTCGGCGGTGCATCAATGAGCGGCAACACAGTCGTGACAGTCGGTGTGCTTTATGCCTTTGTCGACTATATCATCCGCTTGTTCAACCCGATCAGCGGCATCGTCAACCAGTTTAGCCGGCTTGAACAGGCACTCGTCGCAGCGGAACGCGTATTCCGCCTGCTTGACCGGACAGGCGAGCCGGTCAGCGACGAGCGTGTATCGCGCTACCAGGGAAATGTCCGTTTTGAAAACGTATGGTTCGCCTATAAAGACGATGAGTACGTGTTAAAGGATTTATCGTTCGAGGCAAGGCAAGGGGAAACGGTCGCACTTGTCGGGCACACGGGATCCGGAAAAAGTTCCATTATGAACTTGCTGTTCCGGTTCTACGATTCTTCCAAAGGGCAGATCCTGATCGACGGGGTTGATGTCAAAGACTTGCCAAGGCAAGCCGTGCGTGAACATATGGGCATTGTATTGCAGGATCCGTATTTGTTTACCGGCACCATCGAATCGAATATTTCGCTCGGCGACGAACGGGTCAACCGCGAAAAAGCCGAAGCGGCGCTTGCGGCAGTCGGCGGTGAGCGGGTGACGAAACATTTGCCGAAAGGCATCGATGAACCGGTGGTCGAAAAAGGCAGTACGTTGTCTTCCGGGCAGCGCCAGCTCGTATCTTTCGCCCGGGCGCTCGCATTCGATCCGGCAATTTTAATTCTCGACGAAGCGACTTCCAATATCGATACGGAAACTGAAGAAATCATTCAGCACGCGATGGATGTGCTGAAGCAAGGGCGCACCACATTCATCATTGCCCACAGGTTATCGACCATCAAAAACGCAGACCGCATTTTGGTGCTTGACCACGGTGAAATTGCCGAATCGGGAACACATGATGAATTGATGGAACACGGCGGCATTTACCGCCAGATGTACCGCATTCAATCAGGGATGGCTTCTGCCCAGAACGTTGGGTAAGGGGTTTTCCCTTTTTTTGATTAAATTTCATCCCAAAATCGCTATTGTTGTGAAACGGGAGCTTGTGACTTTATAATGAAGCAGTGGATGCAAAAACAGCGCATAAAAAAAGCGCTGGAACCAAACCGGCGCTTTACTCGTACACATGATAGAGCATGAGTTCATGGATCATTTTTTTGACGGGCTCTTCGTCTTCAGGCGGCGCACTTTGCCAAACGATGGTGCCATCCGGCTGGTATTCTGCCCGTATGCGTTCATTGCGGTAATAAAACGAGATGTTCCAGCCGGGCAGCCGGCTGTCTTCAAACATCGGTTGAAACTTGAAATGCTGCAGCATCTGACTTTCCCCCTTTAGCGTCTCTTTCCATTATAGTGGAAGAGGCACAATAGACAAAGAAGAAATGAGTGAACCTGTTGAATTTACTAGTGACGTTATTGCTGATGGGAATTATCGGGGCATTGATCGGCGGTTTGACCAATCATCTGGCCATTAAAATGCTATTTTGGCCCTATGAAGCAAAATATATCGGCAAGTTCCGGCTGCCGTTTACCCCGGGGCTTATCCCAAAGCGCCGCGACGAATTGTCTCGTCAGCTCGGGCGCACGGTCGTAGAGCATTTGCTGACCCCGGAAACATTCAAAAAACGTTTCTTTAATGAGGCGATGCATCAAAAAACGGCGTCTTGGCTAAATCGCCAATTAGACGCACATGTTTTTTCTTCTTCGCGCACATTTAACGACTGGCTGGAAATTGCCAAGCAGCAAGGTGTGGAAGAAAAGCTGGAAACAAAGCTTGACGGACTTGTCGACAGCAACCGCCAAGCCGTTGAATCCTATATAGCTGGCAAAACCATCCGCGAGCTGCTGCCGGAGACATGGAAAGCAGGGATGGAAGAAAAAGTATTCGACGGCGTCAAGTACGCGATTGACCGCGGATCAGATTATTTTGATTCGCCTGCAGGACGCCAAGCCGTTAAAAGCCTGCTGGATGAGTTTCTTGTCTCGCGCGGCCGTTTCGGGGGCGTGCTCCATAACCTGCTGGGCGATTCCCGTTCGATTGTCGATAAAACACAGTCGGAAATCATTAAGTTCCTGAATGCACCTAAAACGTTCGAACTGCTTGGCACTTTAGCATTCCGTGAATGGGATAAATTGCAGGACAAGAGAGCAGACGAGCTGCTAAAGGAGTTTGATGCAGAGCCGGCGGTTTTGGCCATCAAGCAATATTTGCGCGACCAGGCAGCAATTTCACGGAGGCTGGACGCAACACTTGCAGAGACATGGCCTGCAGGGTTAGAATGGACGAGTGTCAATATTACGCCTCTCATTACGGATTTTGCGTTTGAAATGGGAGAGCAGAAGTTAGAAGAAACCATATTGAAAATCGACATGGAAAATATGGTCAAGCAGCAAGTCGATTCTCTGCCGCTCAGCCGTTTGGAAGAATTGGTGTTAGGGATTTCACGGAGAGAATTCAAAATGATCACAGTACTGGGCGCGTTTCTTGGGGGCTTTATCGGCATACTCCAAGGCTTGCTTGTCACCGTACTGAATTTAGGGTAGAGGAGAGATTTAAATGGCAGTAAATATTTATGACGACATTAACAAATTGGAATCAACATTCCGTTCAACAGAGGAATTCCAAAAGCTTGAGCAAGCCGTTGCAGACGTAACAGCTGACAGCGAAGCAAACGAATTGTTCAAGAAGTTCCGTGATTTGCAAGTTACGTTGCAGCAAAAACAGCAGCAAGGCGAAGAAATCACTGAAGAAGAAATGATGGGTGCTCAAGCAACAGCGCAGGCAGCTCAGGAAAACCAAAAGATTTTGACGATGCTTGAAGCAGAAATGGGACTTAGCCAGATGATCGAAGAAGTTAACCGCGTTTTGATCAAGCCGGTTCAATCTCTTTACGAAAGCATGTAATCTCCAACTGAAAAAAGGATTTAAAGAAAAGACACCGAATAAGTAAAGATGAATGTTAATTCATTTTTACGAAAGGGTGTCTTTTTCTTATGTATGAAACGATCATGTTGAAAAAAGACGGGCGCTTGGCCTATCTTGTGTTGAATCGCCCAGATTCGATGAATGCCATAAATGCAAAAATGATGAAAGAATTGGCGGATTGCCTGGAAACGTTGAAAAACGATTACAGCATCCAGGCAGTCATCATTTACGGAGCGGGCCGAGCTTTTTCGGCCGGCGGGGACATTAAGGAAATGGTCAACCCAGACAACCCGATGGATATTGATAAAGTGATGCAGGACATTAGCCGCTTGGCAAAAGCGCTTTATACGCTTCCTCAGGTTACCATTGCGGCGGTGCACGGAGCGTCAGCTGGCCTTGGATTCAGCATCGCGCTTGCATGCGACCATGTGATCGCAGAAGAAAGCAGCAAATTGGCGATGAATTTTATTGGCATCGGCCTTGTTCCGGATGGAGGAGGGCATTTTTTCCTGAAAGAACGCGTAGGCGTCCCGAAAGCCAAACAATTGATTTGGGCAGGACAGGTGCTGAAAGCACATGATGCACTGTCAAAAGGATTGATTGAAGATGTGACGGCAGAAGGCCGTGCGCTGGAGCAGGCGCAAAACCACGCACACGAGGTGTTGGCTTCTCCGGTGGCCGCCATGCTGAAATCCAAAGAAATTCTTCATGGGCTGAAGCTACATGAACTAGAAGCGGTCTTGGCCATGGAAGCGGCGGGCCAGTCGGAAATGCGCAAAACAGCCGATCACTTGGAAGGCATACAGGCATTTGTTGAAAAGCGCAAGCCGGCATTTACAGGAGAGTAGAGGGAATGGCGATGCTAATCGCCATTCTTTTTTTATGTTTCCTTATCAACTGCAACAAAAAAGCGCAGCTTGGCTGCACTTTCAGGAGTGAAATAACAATAGTTTGCCGGCTGGAGAAGCGAGCCGATGCGTTTTTTCAGTGAGGGCTTTTTCCTCGAGCAAGGCCAGCCCTTTTCGCTTTGCCTCATCGTCATTCTCTGCACTGAACGTTTCTTCTTCAATAAGTTTTCCGGTTTTTTCATATGCCGTCAATTTGTAGACTTTCATTCCGCGCACCCCTTTCTGAACGGTTATTCAGTTTTAGTATATCCCGTTTAGTCAGAAAAGTCCTGTAATTTTGAAACATTTGCAACTAGTTTCCGTATACAGTAAGGAAGAAAGGGGAACTGCAAAATGACCTTATCAATCAGAAACGCAACAAAGATGTTCGGCGACTTTACAGCAGTGGATGGCCTTTCCATAGATGTTGCCGAAGGGCAGATGCATGGATTTCTCGGCGCGAATGGGGCCGGAAAGACAACAACGTTCCGAATGGCGCTTGGGCTATTGGAGCCAACCAAAGGAGAAGTGTTATGGAAAGGGCGACGCATCAGCTACGCAGACAGCCCAGACATTGGTTATTTGCCGGAAGAACGCGGGTTATATCCGAAAATGAAAGTAGCCGAACAGCTCGTGTATTTGGCACGCCTTCGCCAAATGGATAAAAAGTCGGCAGAACGAGAAGCGATAGAATGGCTCGAACGCTTTGAAGTTCCTCATTACGCTGATAAAAAAGTGGAAGAGCTATCAAAAGGCAACCAGCAGAAAATTCAATTGATCGCCTCGCTTCTCCACAATCCGGAGCTGCTCATTTTGGACGAGCCTTTTTCAGGTCTGGATCCGGTCAACGTTGAAATGTTGAAAAAAGCGATTCTGGATTTTCAGAAACAAGGCGCGACCATCGTTTTTTCCAGCCACCGGATGGATCATGTAGAAGAACTGTGCGATAACATGAGCATACTTGATAAAGGCAAGCTCATTGTCCATGGCTCGATCCGTGATATCAAGCGGTCATTTGGAAAGCAAAACGTCCGTCTGCACAGCGAAGCGGACCTTGCGCCACTCGGTGGACTGTCAGGCGTGGAAAAGTATACGCCGCAGCGCTTTGGCGCAGTGTTCCAGGTTGCAGATGATCGCATAGGCCAAACGCTG
Source organism: Planococcus sp. (in: firmicutes) (assembly GCA_030147455.1). Lineage (GTDB taxonomy): Bacteria > Bacillota > Bacilli > Bacillales_A > Planococcaceae > Planococcus. The sequence continues at coordinate 8,485 of JASKZU010000214.1, forward strand.
CTGGCTGAAGCATTAAAGCTTGGGCCGGTTCAGCAGTTTGCCGTAGAAGAACCGACTTTGGAAGAAATCTTTATTGCGGAAGTAGGGCGCAGCCATGAATAGTTTCTGGATCATTTTCAAGCAGGCCTTTAAGACGAAAGCATTAACAAAGTCTTTCCTGATTACAACAGGGATTGTTGTCGTTTTCTTTTTCCTCATGGCAAACTTGCCGAAAATAATTGATGCCTTTGGAGGAGACGATCAGGCAGATTCAGCTCTTCTTGTAGTAGATCCCGACGGATATGCAGATGCGCTGCAGGCACAGCTCAATCAGTTGGAAACCCCAATTCAACTAGAGCCCACGCAGCAAACTGAAGAAGAGCTGGAGGCAAGCGTAGAAGAAGGCAGCATCAGATCTTTTCTTGTACTTGAAGGAGGCGGCCGACTGGCAGGGCGTTTCGTAGCTGAGTCCGAAGGCGGCTTTGCAGAAGCGCTCGACGTCGAGAACGCGCTGCAAAATGTGCAGACCGAGAGAGTAGCGGCAGAGCTTGATTTGCAGGAAGCGGAACTGGCCCAGCTGTTTGCTCCTGTTGATTTACAGCGCGAGTCCTTGTCGCAGTCTTCCAAATCACAAGAAGAGCTGAGCCAGGCACGCGGTCTGGTGTATATCTTAATCTTCGTCATTTACATAGCCGTGATTTATTATCCCAATATGATTGCAATGGAAGTGGCAAACGAAAAATCCTCGCGCGTCATGGAAATTCTGATTTCGAGCGTGTCACCGGTCAAGCATATGTTTGCGAAAATTGCTGGCATCGGAACACTTGGAATCTTGCAAATGATCATTTTCGCCGTTGCCGGATATACGGCTATCCAGACAGCAGGGTCAGAATTTACTGAAGGCATTTTCAGTGTGATGGGCTTCTCGGAAGTTAAGTTCAGCACATTCTTTTATGCTATTCTGTTTTTCTTATTAGGGTATTTCCTCTATGCCGTGCTGGCGGCATTGCTTGGTTCGCTTGTCAGCCGGACCGAAGATGTGCAGCAATTGATGCTGCCGATGATGATTTTAATTATCATTGCTTCACTTATTGCTTTTTCCGGAATCTCTATGCCGGAGGCGACCTATGTGACCGTAGCGTCATATATCCCGTTTTTCGCGCCGCTCGTTATGTTCCTGCGCGTCGGGCTGCTCGACCTTCCGCTGTGGGAGCCGCTGCTGTCGATAGCTATCATGCTGTTGACGATCGGGCTTCTCGGCTGGTTTGGTGCGCGTGTCTACCGAGGGGGCGTTCTGATGTACGGCTCGTCGCAGTCATTAAAGGATATCCGCAAAGCCATTCGCCTCGGCAATCAAAAATAAGGATGAACTGCTTGGGAAGGTTGCCAAGCAGTTTTTTTTCATTCTCAGAAATGGTAAGATTAGAACAAATATTCGCTTCTGAAAAGGGGAATACTATGGCAACTATCCGATTTATCCATAGCGCAGATTTGCATCTTGGCAGCCCGTTTGTCGGGATGAAGGGCCTTGGCCATGAACAATGGAAATACCTGGAGGACAGTACACTCACGGCGTTTGACCGCCTGATTGCGAGAGCTCTGGAAACACGTCCTGATTTTGTCCTGATTGCCGGAGACATCTACGACGAGGAAGAGCGCAACTTGCGTGCACAGCAGCGTTTTCAAAAAAGAATGGAAACATTGGAGCAGGCGAACATTCCGGTATTTGTCAGCCACGGCAACCATGATCACTTGGGGGGAAGCGGTGCGGCATTTGAACTGCCGGACAATGTCCATGTTTTTAAAGAGCAAGTAGAAAACATTGAGTTGACGGTGAGGGGAGCAACGGTCCGGATTGCCGGCTTCAGCTATGGGCGCCGCCATGTGACAGAGGCAGTGATTGAATCATACCCGGAAGGCCAGCCCGGCATAGTACAAATCGGCATGCTCCACGGCTCGGAAGCAAGCAATACGGAACACGCGGTTTATGCGCCGTTTCGCAAAGAACAGCTGCTGTCGAAAAATTACGATTACTGGGCGCTCGGGCATATTCATAAACGCCAGTGTTTGTCTCATCACCCGCCAATTGTCTATCCGGGAAATCTGCAGGGGCGGCACCGAAAAGAAGCCGGGCCAAAAGGGTTTTATGAAGTGACGCTGGCGGATGGCCATGCTGATCTTCAGTTTATGGCTGTTGAGACAGTTCGCTTTGAGCAGCTCGATATAGATTGCAGCGAAGTGAGGCATATGAACGAATTGTTCGCGCTGTGCAGCGAGCAAGTGCGGACGCACGAAGCAGAAGGGCTCATTGCCCATATAACGCTGTGCGGCCTCGAAGAGCAAACCGCCCGCATGCTCGAGGAAATTCCAGAATCGGAACTTCTTGAAACCATGCGGGAAGCGGTAGAAGGCAATGGGCGCTTTATCCATATTGCTGCGCTGTCAATTGAATATGCGGCAAAACAGTACGAGCTTTCGCCTTTTGGCAAGCAAATTGCCAGAAGGCTGGAAAGCTGGAGATCCGAGGAATGGAAACAAGCACTTCAAGAATTGTACAATCATCCGCAGAGCGGCCGGTTCCTGCCGCTCTTGGATGATGAATTACAACAAGAATTGCGCACAGCTGCCGAACTGAAAATCCGCAAGCTGCTAGCACTGGAGGACCGTGCATGAAACT
>JASKZU010000149.1 GCA_030147455.1 Planococcus sp. (in: firmicutes)
GCAGGGAGCGTTGTAGTACTCGGCTTTACTGAAGTAGCATCTGCGATTCCACAATTGCCGATTACCAAAAAAGAAGTGACGATTGTCGGCTCACGTCTTCAAACAAATCAATTCGGGCCTGTTGTGGATTTACTGAACAGCGGAGAATTAACATCATCAGGCTTCATCACGCATAAGTTCCAGTTAGACGAAGTAAAAGAGGCTTTCTCTTTTGTGGAAAACAACCCGGACAAAGTGCGAAAAGCATTGATCGTTTTTGACTGAATCAGCATAGTGGATGCTTAGTGTACAGGGGCATCCATGAAATATGGATAGACACTCGTGTCCACTCAAGCCTACAAATCAAAATAGGAGGTAGATTATGTTTTCATCACATGAAAAATTAGCAGGACGCACAGCAGTTATTACCGGGGGCAGCGGGGTATTGTGTTCAGAGATGGCTAGAGCCCTTGCCGCGCAAGACGTAAACGTCGCCATTTTAAACCGGACAGCAGAAAAAGGAGAAAGTGTTGCCGACGAAATCAAGCAAGCAGGCGGCAATGCAATCGCGGTAGCAGCAGACGTACTGGATCGCTCTTCTTTAGAGCAGGCAAAAGAAGAAATTTTGAAAACTTACGGGCGGATTGACATTTTGATTAACGGGGCTGGAGGAAACCATCCGGACGCCATTACGGATATTGAGCTTCATTCTGATGAAGAAGGAAAAGGAAAGACATTTTTCGACTTGGAAGAAGATGGGTTCTCGCGTGTGTTTGCCAGCAACTTTACAGGTTCTTTTTTAGCGAGCCAAGTGTTTGGGAAAGAGTTGTTAAAACAGGAAACCCCGGTTATTTTGAATATTTCGTCCATGAGTGCCTATTCGCCGATGACGAAAGTTCCTGCATACAGCGCAGCAAAATCTGCCATCAACAATTTCACGATGTGGATGGCCGTGCATTTTGCTGAACAAAACCTGCGCGTAAATGCCATCGCTCCAGGATTTTTCCTGACAGCTCAAAACAAAGATTTGCTAACGAACAAAGACGGTTCGCTTACACCGCGCTCTGGCAAGATTATGGCCAGCACGCCAATGAAACGCTTCGGCAAACCTGAAGATTTAGTGGGAACGATGCTCTGGCTGCTGGATGAAAACTATTCAGGCTTTATTACAGGCGTTACCATCCCGGTAGATGGCGGGTTCTTAGCTTATTCAGGTGTATAACACCTATTAAGAAGGAAAAATAGTAAATGCACTCAAAAAAGAGTTGGATCCCAATGGGAACCAACTCTTTTTTATTAATAATAATTATCGTTTAAAGTTACGTAAGAATTGATTTAAATGATTTTTATTCTCAATTAAAAATAACTATTATCATTTGTTTGGAAAAATAGAAAACTTATGCTACTATATCTACATTAGAATTAGTATAAAAAAGAAATTGAGGATTCAGGGGGAGCATCTATGAGCGTAGACTACAAACCGGCGATTCATTTCCAGCATGTGGATTATGGAGTTGCCGGAACCGAAATTTTAACTAATATTACAGGTTCGTTCCCTCAAGGACGCATTACAACGTTGGTTGGACCGTCTGGCGCGGGAAAATCAACGTTGTTGAAATTATGCAACGGTTTGATTTCACCGGTAAAGGGAGGAATCTTTGTCAAAGATCAAGCCATAGCCGAGTATGAACCGGTTGAGCTGCGCCGGATGGTTGGCATGGCTTTGCAAAGCGCCCCGATGATCAGCGGGACCGTTTACGATAATTTGAATTTGCCTTTAGACTTGCAAGGACAGAAGCTAGCGGAGCAAGAAGCACTGGAGTTGCTGGAGGATGTAGGGCTCAAGCGGGAATTGCTTACACGTAAAGTAAAAGAGCTGTCAGGCGGGCAGCGCCAAAAAGTATCAATTGCTAGAACGCTCGTCAATAAGCCGGAGATTTTGCTGATGGATGAAATCACTTCTTCTCTTGACCGGGCATCCAAGCACGAAATTGAAGAGTTGATCAGCAAAATCAATCGAAAATACGGTACGACCATCATCTGGATTACACACAACCTTCAGCAAGCGTTGGAAATTGGCGACTATACCTGGGTCATGATGGACGGACGGGTAGTAGAAACGGGCGAAAGTTCGCTTCTTGACGACCCGCACAATACCCGTGTCCGGGAATTTGTGAAAGGGGTGATCGAATGAGTTATCTTGCTTTATCGCTGACGCTTATTTTCGTGGTTATCCCACTCGTGTTATCCAAAACACTTAATCTCGGCCTTGAGCGCGATACGATTGTGGCAACGATTCGTTCGATTGTCCAGCTTCTCGCTGTCGGCTATGTGCTGACGTTTGTCTTTGAATCAGAGAGCCTGATATATATTTTCCTAATGGTGGCATTGATGATTGGGGCAGCGACCCATAATGCACAGAAAAAAGGAGCAGCAATCCAGGGCATTACATGGAAAATTGCGGCTACGTTGATTTTTGTGGAAGTTCTGACGCAAGGCATTTTAATCGGCTTCAATATTACACCCGCTACAGCGCAATACATTATCCCGATCAGCGGCATGGTCATCGGCAACTCGATGGTGCTGTCGATCCTTTTCCTGAACCGATTCACTTCAGAAGTCGAAAACCATCAAGACCAAACCGAGCTCATCCTAGCGCTTGGCGGTACGCCAAAGCAGGCGATTCATCGCCAGCTGATCAATTCAATAAAAGCGAGCATGATTCCGACAATCGAAAGCCAAAAAACTGTCGGGCTTGTGCAATTGCCCGGCATGATGAGCGGCCAGATTATTGCGGGGGCGGATCCGATCCAAGCGGTTCAGTTCCAGCTGCTAATCATGTTCCTATTACTGACAACAGCTGCCGTCACGAGCATATTCCTTGGCTATTTGTCTTATCCAACCTTGTTCAACAAACGCATGCAATTATTAAAAGGCTGACGCTGTGTCAGCCTTTTTTGTTTGCCATTAAACTAATCGATCGCTTTATTCTGGATAAAACATCTCTATTTCGAAATGGCTGGAACCGGGAAGATCCTCCAGCAAGGAGGGCCCGAACAAGGCTGCGGGCGTATAGCTGCCCCCGGAAAAGGTATTTGCGAGCAGCCGCTCGGTTACTTCAAGTGCGCCGTAGACAGTCAGGTCATATACATTAGCCGTATCGATTCGGCACGTGCAGATCACGCCAGCTGCATTTTTAGCCTCTCCCCAAATATGTGCTCTATCGGCCGACCTGGCTTTTTCATCGGGGCCTTGAATGCGCTGGTCGATCCACTTTTTCATCGATTGTTTTGCTTTTTCGGAAGACAATAGCGGATTTGCGAGACGCATAAAACGTGCGCTGTTGGCAGCCAGGGGCGGAACGGGGATCCATGCAGTGATATACGGGATCCCAGTCGTATAATAAGCAGTCGAAACATCGCCCCATGGAATGGCCATAGCGGATTTTTTGCCGCGGCCAAAATCGACCTTTCTGCGATGCTTGCCCAGCGGGACGGTTGTCAATTGTCCCTCTTCTCTGATTACGTTGCCGCCGCCCAGGCCTTCTACCATTGTTTTAAAAGTGCCGGGTGAAATACCGGAATCCGAGTCAAACCCGAGCGACAGCTCGGTTGCATCAGGCAAGGCCTG
>JASKZU010000150.1 GCA_030147455.1 Planococcus sp. (in: firmicutes)
ATCCGCTTTTATTTATACCGGAAGACAACAGATGAAGTTATTTATCCTTTACCGGTGATGGGGTATCTTTCAGGCAGGCCTCAAAAGCTCAAAACCCAATTGTTTACTTATGTAGAAAATGACCTTTTCCTCATTCATTCGGATGGGGTGGACCTGCGCAACCCGAAAGCGCTCATGCGCCATGCGGGAACTCCGGAACGTTTATACGATGATATTTTGAACACGATTCAAACAGGTGACGATGCTACACTTATCTCAGGAAGCCTTCTGCATTAAAGAAGGTTTCTTTTTTTGTGCATTTCTCGGGCGCGGCGTCTGCATGGTAAACTAACAAAGTAGAAAGGAAGTGTGCAGTATGGAAACCCAGCAACTCTATGCAGCAATCGCAAAAGAAACAGCTGTCAAACCGCATCAGGTCAAACAAGTAATCGAATTGCTTGAAAGCGGCAATACGGTGCCGTTTATTGCCCGGTACCGGAAAGAAGCAACAGGCTCTCTTGACGAAGTTCAAATTAAAGCAGTAGAAGACCGCTATACATATATCCAAAACTTGGAGCAAAGAAAAACCGATGTGATTCGCTCGATTCAGGAGCAGGAAAAACTGACGCCGGCACTCGACAAAGAAATTCAGGCAGCCACGGTGTTGCAGCGAGTGGAAGATCTCTACCGGCCGTACAAGCAAAAGCGGCGGACAAAAGCGACAGTAGCAAAGGAAAAAGGCTTGCAGCAATTGGCGGATTGGCTATTAAATCCGTCGAAAGAGCCGTTAAACAAGACAGCATCAAGCTTTGTCGATCCTGAAAAAGGAGTAGAAACAATAGAGCAGGCCATTGCCGGTGCCCAGGATATTCTAGCTGAATTGTTTGCAGACAACCCTGAAATCCGTGAACAAGCACGGCGAATGACCCGTGATTCCGGTGTGTTGGAAACAGCTATCAAGAAAGGCCACGAAGATGAGAAACAGGTTTTTCAGATGTACTATGAATACAGCGAAGCAATCAAGAAAGTCGTCCCGCACCGAATTTTGGCCATTAACCGTGGCGAAAAAGAAAATGTGTTGAGGGTGACAGTCGTACCGCCGGCCGATAGAATTCTTCGGTTGATGACAAATAAATGGGTGAAGACAGGACATGTGGCTGCAAAAGAATTAGAAGCGGCGATCGAAGACAGTTATAAACGGTTGATTCAACCGTCTATCGAACGCGAAATCCGAACAGAACTAAGCGAAACCGGTGAAGCGCAAGCCATCCATATTTTTTCGGAAAATCTTCGGAACCTGCTGCTGCAGCCGCCAATGAAAAACAAGATGGTACTCGGCGTCGATCCTGCCTACCGGACAGGATGCAAACTGGCCGTTATCGATGAAACAGGGAAGCTGCTGGAAGTGGCGGTTATCTACCCGCATCCACCAAAATCAGATATTAATGGCGCGAAAAAAATATTGCATCGCCTGACAGAAGCATATCCAATCGAAATTATGGCAATCGGCAATGGCACCGCGTCGCGTGAAACCGAGCAATTTATTGCAGAATTCTTATCGGAATCAGCCCGGAAAGCATCCTACGTAATAGTCAATGAGGCTGGAGCCAGTGTGTATTCAGCTTCAGAAGTAGCGCGTGCTGAATTTCCTGATCTCCAAGTAGAGGAGCGCAGCGCTGCATCCATTGCGCGCCGCCTTCAGGATCCGTTGTCAGAGTTGGTGAAGATCGATCCGAAAGCGGTCGGCGTGGGCCAATACCAACATGATGTTTCCCAAAAGAAATTGGCGGATCAACTGACCTTTGTGGTGGAAACTGCAGTTAACCAAGTGGGGGTAAATGTAAACTCCGCTTCTGCATCACTTCTTCAGTATGTAGCTGGGCTCAGTAAAACAGTCGCTGAAAACATCATTAAAGTAAGGGATGAAAGCGGACGTTTCACTTCCCGCGTTCAGTTGAAGAAAATTCCGCGGCTCGGTGCAAAAACATACGAGCAAGCAATTGGCTTCCTGCGTATTCCAGAAGGGAAAAATCCGCTCGATGCAACAGGGATTCATCCGGAAAGCTACATGACAGCAGAAAGAATCCTTGAGACGATCGGTGCAGACAAGAAGAAAATCGGGCGTTCTGAAATTGTGCAGCAATTGGAAAGTATGGATTTGGATTTGTTCAGTTCAGAATGGCAAGTCGGCAAAGTAACGCTTCAAGATATTGTGGATGCTTTGAAAAAACCATCACGTGATCCGCGTGATGAGTTTCCGCAGCCGCTTCTTAAAAGCGACATACTCAAGATGGAAGATTTGATGCCAGGAATGGAAGTGCAAGGGACAGTGCGCAACGTGGTGGACTTTGGGGCCTTTGTTGACATTGGCGTCAAACAGGACGGGCTTGTCCACATTTCCAAACTTAAAAAAGGATTTGTAAAACATCCGTTAGATGTAGTAGCGGTTGGAGACATTGTAACGGTATGGATCGACCAAGTGGAAAAACAAAAAGGACGCATTGCGCTGACCATGCTGCCGCCTAAAGAACAACAACCCGATCTTCAGGAGAGATAATATGAACGACGAACAATTGACTCGGTTGATCTGCGACATTTCAAGTGATGTGTTCGGCAAGCCGTTCAAGCACCAAGGCAAATTCAATGGCCGCTTGAGGACAACCGGAGGCAGGTATCTGCTGCGCTCCCATGATATTGAATTAAATCCAGCTTCCTATAATGAATTTGGCTATGATGAATTGGTCGGAATCATTCAGCATGAGTTATGCCACTACCATCTTCATCTCGAAGGAAAAGGCTATAAGCATCGAGACAAAGATTTCAGGGATTTGCTAAAGCAAACCGGTTCTCCGCGATTTTGCTCGCTGCTAACTGAAAAGCGCCGTCAAAGTTCCGGTTTCCATTTGTATGAATGTATTTCATGTAAAACCGAGTTTCCAAGAAAGATTCGAATGAACACGGCAAAATACAGATGCGGGCGCTGCACAGGGAAGCTGCGTTTAAAAAGAGAAAAAGCTTAGTGAAGATGAGCTGCCTATAAGGCAGCTCATTTTTCATTTCTTCTATTAAATCTGAGTATCGCTAAGCGGCAGGCAAAGCGAACAGCGTGTATAGAGAAATTCAATGACTCGATGATTCACGCATGAAAGCAATGGTTTAAGCAGACGAAGAAACGCAGTGAGCACAAGAGGGCGAACTAATAATAGGAGTATAATAATAAAATATAAAAAATCCTAAAAAAACTATTGACGATTCTTGTAAGGCTCTTTATAATAGAAAAAGTCGACAAGTACTTAAACAACTTAAACATTATTCCGAAGTAGCTCAGTGGTAGAGCACCGCACTGTTAATGCGATGGTCGTAGGTTCGAGTCCTACCTTCGGAGCCA
>JASKZU010000163.1 GCA_030147455.1 Planococcus sp. (in: firmicutes)
GTCCGCTTGGAGCATGTGGCTTCCATCAAAGAGAGAAGCTTGCGAGTCGACTTCAGTAAATGGAGTCTCTAATCATCTGGCAAATCCTTCGCTCAAGGATCCGGAGCGCAAGGCGGCGCGAGCCCGCGGAAAGCGTCCGCCTGTAGCACGGGTTCCGGTATGAACAGGATCAACTGTCTATTCATTCTTTAAATGACGTCAATACTCTTTTGTCTACAAGCTCAACAAAACCGCCTGTTTCCTAATGGAAACAGGCGGTTTTGTTTTATCGAAGAAGCGCCTCTCCCAAAAGGAAAGGCGCTTAAAGTCTGTCGTTATAAAATCGGCGCCAGCAGCCGTGCAATCGATTCTTTTGATTTGATCATGCGTGTTCTGGCCATATATATTTCATAGGTTAGTTCAGACGACAATTCCATGTCCTGGCGGAACAATTCGCCAAGCTCAGTTGAGACGGTTTCGTCATAGATAAAAGCATTGACTTCAAAGTTCAGTTTAAAGCTCCGGACATCGATGTTTGCGGTGCCGACAGTTGACGCTTCATCGTCGATCACAATCATCTTCGTATGCAAAAAACCGTTGTCGTAAATGAAAATGCGCGCCCCGGCCCGCAGCATCTGGCCGGCATAGGAATAAGTCGCCCAGTAGACAAACGGATGGTCGGGTTTGTTCGGAATCATGATACGCACGTCAATGCCCGACAAAGCCGCGATGCGCAGTGCATCGTAAAAGCTCGCATCGGGAATAAAGTAAGGCGTTTGAATGTAAATATATTCGCGCGCCAAATGAATCAGCTTTAAATAGCCGTCTTTGATTTGTTCCCATTCCTCGTCCGGCCCGCTTGAGACAATTTGCATTGAAGTTGTGCCGTCTTCGGGCTGTTGTGGAAAATACAACTGGTCGTACTCGATATCATTGCGTGACGACGCCTGATTCCAGTCAAGGATAAAGCGTGTTTGAAGCGGATAAAGCGCCGTACCTTCAAGCCGCAGATGCGTATCGCGCCAATAGCCAAAGCGGCGGTTGAGGCCAAGGTATTCTTCGCCGACGTTAAAGCCGCCAATATAGCCGACTTTACCGTCGATGACAACGATTTTTCTATGGTTGCGGTAATTCAGCCGCGGGTTGATAAGCGGAAGCATCGATGGAAAGAACGTCTCTACTTCACCGCCGGCTGCTGAAAATTCTTTGAAATGGCGTTTGCTCAAGCTCCGTGATCCCATATCATCATATAGCAGGCGGACTTTGACACCTTCTTTTGCTTTTGCGGTCAGGGCATCCACGATGCGGTTGCCGAGCTGGTCCAAACGGAAAATATAATATTGGATATGTATATGATGCTGCGCCTGCTCGATGTCACGGATTAGCGCATCAAACTTCTCGCGCCCATCATTGAATATTTTCACATGGTTGTTTTGGGTCAGCAATGCGCCGTTGTTGCGCAAATGAAGATAAATCAAATTGCTGTAATCCTTTGTGCTGATGTCACGGAACTTAAACGTGTTGTCGTGGATTTCATTCATTTGGTGGGCAATAAGGCTTTCGATGCCGATTCGCTCACGGCCTTCCCATTTAAAAAGCTTTTTCTTGCGCAATTTGCGCCCGAGGAGAAGGTAGACGAAAAACCCGAGGATTGGAATAAAAAATAAAACCAATAGCCACGCCCATGTAGAAGAAGCATCCCGGCGTTCTAAGAACACCAATGCTGCAGCCAGAAAAATATTGATGATGAAAATGGCGGCGGTCAGGGCGCTGATAATGGTTACAGTCATGGTAATCTTTCCTCTCTGGAAAATTCCTATTGCTTCTAGTATAACGAGTCGAGCATTTGAAAGAAAGCCAGAGTAAAATTCTTATCGGTCTATTTTCGCTTATTTATTGAAGTAACTGGAAAAATCAGACCAAAGAAAAACTGCACTCAAAATCAGTTGAGTGCAGCCTTACTCAGCTAAGTCGTTCTTCTTCTTTTAATTGCTCAACGATGCCTTCCACTTCCTGGCGGCTCATTTTTTCTTTTCCGGATTTAAGTGCTTTTAATGTGCTGTGGGCAAGTGCGAGCGGCACTTTACAGAACATCAAGATGCGCTTGTTGGAAATTGATTTGACGTACAAATCAGCTTGCGCCAGATTTTCACGGGCATAGGTGAACATATCTTCACGCGTCCAGCCGTCTGGAACAAAAGTGACGCCGCGCTCATAATCTTCATCGTAATTGCGCAGCATGTTGACAGCCTGCAGCCCGCGGCCAAATCCGATGGCCAGCTCCACGTCTGTTTCAGTGTTATCGTGCCATTTCCAAAGATCAGACAGCATTACACCAACTAGGCCAGCCACGTAATACGTATAGTCATCCAAGTCTTCACGCGTATGGATTACCCAGTCTTTTTCAACCCATTTGGCCATACCGCCGGCCATAATGGCGGTAGACTCGAGTATTTTCCCCCGTATTTCAGGAGGGCATACTTCGATCCAGTCTGGAAGACGCATTGTTACAGGCGGCAAGTAGGCAGCATACGGAGCGACCAGCGCTTCATATTCTTCTTTATCCACTGTCGTTTCGAGCATATATTGGATGGCTCTCAAAAGAGACGCTTTTGCCTCAGCGGGGAGTTCCGGATGATCTTCGATTTCGTCGATCGCCCTCATGCACAGGTAAGCGGAACCCACGGTTTTCTTTAGGACAGGCTCTAAAAAGCTGATGGGAATGAAAAATGTGCGACTCGTTTCTTTAAGCATCGCAAGAGATTCTTTTTGCAGATTGGCAACTTTGCTCATCATCAGTCCTCCTTCTTATGGATTTTGAACTGCCATATGTATGGGCGAAATCCAATCGGTTCGTAAAATGTCTTCTTTCTAAATATAAACGAAATAACCGAAAAAACAAATGATTACCTGTCCGGACAATAGAAAACCCTTTGGAAGAAGGTGTCTCCAAAGGGGTTACTCAGAATAAAAATGAAGCCAAGCTTCTTGGATGCCGGCCGCGCAGTGACGTTCGGCCCGGTAAAGAAGCGGATGCTTTTCTTGCTGCTGTAATTCCGGCTGTGCATTCCCAACCATTACAGACGGGAAACCGAGCGTCAGCATCTCCAAATCGTTCCCGGAGTCGCCGGCTACCAGAAGTTTCGCATTGTCCATTTGTTCACGTGCCAGCAAATAACGAAGTGCCTCGCCTTTGCCGCTTCGTGCAGGCAGGATATCTAAATCTTTCCCGCCGCTGAAAATCAGTTTATGGGGAATGTTTTGTTCTTCCAGGCGGCTGCGAAATTGCTCTACAGCTGTCGGGTCGCTTACGTAGTAGGAGCGCCGGTTTTCAACTGGCAAATCGTGTTTTGTTATGCCGTCGATGGTTTCAGCAATTGCTTCGACCTTCTCCGGCAGCCAATCGTGCATCAGTTTGGCCTGCCATCGCTCATCTTTTTGAAAGTCAGGACCTGTATAAATATCGGTTCCGACATCCGTGATTAATGCTAAGGGTACAGGGAGCGACTGTTCTGCCATCAGCCCGCGGGCAGAAGCGAAATGCCGGCCGGTAATGTAAACCAATCCGACTTCGTACGGCAGTTCGTCGTAAAATGCCAGCAGTTCCCTTAGTCCGGCATCATCCCCGACTAAGGTCCCGTCCAAGTCGGTCGCCAGCAAGTGTGTTGCTTTGGTCACGGCTAATCACCTCATACAATGAATTTACTCTTTTCGAAATGCTGTTCCAGTTAAAGTCTTTGCGGGCAATGCGCACAGCCTGTCGGCTAAGTCGCTCGACCAGCAATGAATTAACGGAGAGCACTTCCATGGCGATCGCCAAATCTATTTCGTTTTTCGGTTCGACAAGCAAGCCGCTGACACC
>JASKZU010000167.1 GCA_030147455.1 Planococcus sp. (in: firmicutes)
GAGACAACGGGGCGCGGTTTTTGCGCCGCCTTGGCTCACCGCACGCCCCCCGGAAAGCAGCCGTTGGAGCGAAGTCTCTGAAACCGGAATTCTTCCTTCTATAAATGGTTTGGTATAAATTGATTCCCATACAAAAAAGCCGCCGAGAAATTCTCGACGGCCCCTTATTTATACTTGGCCACTTACTGGTACCAAGCACCTACTACTGGATAATCGTAAGGCTCTCTGTTCAATGCTTTGATAATGGCGATGATTGGCACGATGATGCCGATAGCGCCGAAGAGCAACAGCAGCGGGAAACCGATCAATACGACCGTCAGCAGGCTCGAAGCGAAAATGAGCGCACCCATTACTAATTGAAACAACAACGCCTGAATCGACAGCTTCTTGACTTCCTGATCTGCTGACAGAATAAAGACGATGACCGGGACAAGGAAAGGAGCAAAAAACGCGCTGGCATGGACAAGTACTTTCATTCCTGTGTTCTCCACAATGTAACCTCCAGTTAATTTGCTTTGATACCTTATATACGGCCGACCGTCCCGCAGGTTTCATTTTTATTCCGAAATACGCAAAACAACTTTGCCGAACTGCTTGCCTTCTGCCAAATAATCGAACGCTTCCTGCGCATCCCCTAAATCGAATACACGGTCCACCACAGGATGGGTTTTATAGTGTTCGATATGCCGAATCATCTCGCGTAGTTCCTCGCGGCTGCCCATCGTCGAACCGAACAACTGGTACTGCCCGTAGAAAAAGCTGCGCAAATTAAAATCGACGTTATCCGCTGTAGTCGCGCCGAATATGACAATCCGCCCGCCCTTTTTCAGCACTTCCAACGACCGGTTGAATGTGGCGCCGCCAACACTGTCAATGACCAGGTCAATGGTGTGGCCTTCCAATTCTTTTGTCCAATCGCTGTCGGTCGGAATCGCAAGGTCAGCACCCAACTCTTTTGCATGTTGTTGTTTTTCCTCACTCCGCGACGTTACGATCACAGTGGCGCCGATGTTTTTTGCGAACTGGATCAGGAACGTCGCCACTCCGCTTCCGGCCCCTGGAATAAATAATGTATCGCCTTTTTGGATTTGTCCTTTTGTAAACAAGGCACGATAGCCCGTCAAAGCCGGGAGCACAAGGCCAGCCGCTTCTTCCCAAGACAAATGTTCCGGCTTTTTCTCCAGCTGCTCTGCAGAAATGGCGATTTTCTCGGCAAACGTGCCGTGATCCGGCATGCCGAGAATATCAAAGCCGGCTGGCGGGGCATCGCTGTTTGTATCCCAGCGAAGCGCCGGGTTGATGATCACACCATCGCCGACTGCGAAACCGGTCACCGCTTCACCGATCGATTCGACTGTCCCAGCTCCGTCCGATCCGACAACGAGTGCTTCCGGATTATCGCCATAGCGCTTCAGCAATCCGAGGTCGCGCCGGTTGATGCCAGCAGCTCGCAGTTTAACGACGACTTCTTCCGCTTTAGCTACAGGTTCAGCCATCTCTTTTAATTTGTATTCTCCCGCTTCCATAACAAATGCTTTCATATTGTCTCATCCTTCCTGAAAATAGTGGCTGAATTGTTCCAGTTGCTGCTGGCTGATGATGTCTTGTGAAAATAGCGGCACGAACAAAAGCTGCTGATCCGGAAATGTTTCTTGAATCATTTCTATATATTTAGTTTCGTGCTTTTTGCGTTCTTGGAAAAAGGCCCCTTCTACTCGGTCAGGCAGCACTTTATTGACAATCAGCGTTTTGACATGCAAATGATATTTATGCAGCAGCTCCAGTGCCTTTTTCGTTTCCAAAATCGGCAGGCGTTCCGGATTCAACACAAAGACAAATCCGGTTTCCTGCTCGTCCAGCAAAATATCCCGCGCCTTCGAAAAGCGTTCCTGGCGCTCACGCAGCACATCGTAGATCGGGTCTTCCCGCGGCTCTCCATCGTTCAGCAACGCCGTATAATTAGCGTTTGTTTTGCGGCGTTTCTCAAGCAGCCCCTCGATCCATACTCCCATCAGTTCCGGCAGCGACAGCAAGCGAATCGTGTGACCGGTCGGCGCTGTATCAAACACCAGCTTATCAAAATGCTGGCGTTCTTCAAGGATGATGTGGATCAGCTTATCAAACAATGCCGCCTCGTCTGCACCGGGCGATGCTTTCGCTGTGTCGAGCTGACGGTTCACTTCTTCCATCATGCTCGTATGAACCGTTCCCCGGATATTTTCTTTGACCCCTTTAATATAATTTTCGGTTTCGATATCGGGGTCGATTTCCAGGGCGTACAAGTTCTCGGCAATTTCTTTCGTGCGGCCCCCGATTTTTTCGTTGAAGATATCACCAACGTTATGGGCCGGGTCGGTCGAAATCAGCAACGTTCTATAGCCGGATTTTGCCGCCTGCCATGCAACGGCCGCAGCGGACGTCGATTTGCCGACGCCTCCTTTGCCTCCGACAAAAATGATGCTTTTGGATAATATGTCCATCGGAATCTTCCTTTCGTCTTTAACAGCAGCGAATGCCGGACAGCGGTGATTTGTCCATGCCCATGCGCAAATGCCAGTCATGGAATTCTTCGATCATATACGGGTACAGCTCGAGTGTGTAGTAATAAACCGGGTTCGGGATACCAAGCATTTCCGAATACAGCATCAGCAAAAACAAGTCGTCTTCGCTTCGCAGTTCACGTGCGATTTCTGTCCGGTGCGGGTGTTCAAGCACCGCTTCATACCAATTGATCAATTGCTTTAATTTATCACTGATCGGCATAACAGCACCTCTTTCTGAAAAAAGCCAAGAGATCACGCAAGCATGATCCCTTGGCTTTTTCCTTATCGCTGATCGACAAGCTTTTTTTGGTTACTTCAGGCTGTCTTCTGAAAAGCCAGGGTTTGATTTGCTCATCAGCGCCTGGATGGCCGTCAAGATAATCCACAGCGTGAAGACAAAGATAATGGCACCGAATACGAAGAGCAATGTATTCGATTGTTCGTTGTACCAGGCCCATTGCAGGAATACCTGCTGGAACATGGCCCAAAGCGTCATGAACATGAGGAATGCCATCGGAATGATCGTCACCATATAATTGCGGCCGAGCTTTCTCAGCCAAATTGAAATCAACAGCAGGCTGATGCCGGCAAGCAATTGGTTGGCGGTTCCGAACAGCGGCCATAGCAAGTAACCGCCTGAACCAAACCCGTTCGGTCCTTCCGGCAGGATGACGAGCGCCATACTGGAAAGAACAGCGATAGATGTTGCCACGTGCTTTTTCTCTAATTGCGGCACTTTGTACTCCACGCCCAATTCCGAAATGATATAGCGCATCAAACGGACAGACGTATCGAGCGTTGTTGCCGCAAATGATACAACGATGATCGAAACGATTGTGGAAGCCACAGATCCTGGAATCATCAATCCGGAAGCAAGCACAGTCGCGCCTTCAATAAAGTTGCCGAGACCCGATCCGCTTGCTTCAGCAAAACTGCTGTAAGTTGCCGAGAATGCTTCGCGGTTCGGGAACAGCGTAATAACCGCGATGATGGAAATGAGCGCAAGTACGCCTTCACCGACAGCCCCGAGATAGCCGACAAAGCGCGCATCGGTTTCTTTATCCAATTGCTTAGAAGACGTTCCTGATGAAACGAGGCCGTGGAATCCGGAAATCGCGCCGCAGGCAATCGTGATAAAGAGCAGCGGGAACCACGAAACATCGGCTCCTGGATTGGTTGCCGGCGCTGTAATCGTCGGGTTGGTGAACAAAAGCCCAAGATACAAAATGCCAAGGCCAACAATCAATTGATGGGAGTTGATAAAATCGCGCGGCTGGAGCAATTTCCATACCGGCAGTGTCGACGCGATATATACGTACACCATCAACAC